>CAVKDE010000096.1:0-6471 GCA_963654835.1 Duodenibacillus sp.
ATAGAAATAGTATACCACATTTCCGCTAGTTGTCAAATAAATTAGTTTCTTAACTAAAAAAAACAGCAAGCTGTTACGTTCTATACATAAAAGTAGCAAAATGCAACAGCTTGCAAATGGCGTAAATACCTAGTTTTCTGCAAGGATATAAATTTTATTTTGTTTTAGGAAAATCAAACAGCGCAGTATTTTTACTGCCAACCTTATTACAGTGAAGTTTTTGTGACGAAATATCAACAAAACATAAGGCCAGATCTGACCAGCCTTTAAGCGTAAAGCAGTAATCCTTATGCTGTTTTATTTTTATCATAGCAGAAAGTTCCGCTGCATCTATGCCTGCTTCGCAGATAAATACAAGCGTAAAAAGACTGCTCATGTGCTCGGTTGTAGTTTTCAGCTCTGCCATCTGCTGCTTAGTAAATTGCAGATATGGCTCCAACTGCGCTAGTGTGAGCGGCGCAGTGCAGCACTGTACATAAAGATATTCGTTATGCTGCACACTATATGTTTTTAAATTAGGCACAACAAAATAACCTTCATCCGCAGCGTTCAGTTCGGCAGCTAAGGTAAAAGCTGGCGCAAGCGGTACAGGTTTTTCATCATAATAGTGTGCCAGGCGTTTTTTTAATAACGTAAGATATTCTTGAGTATTCATCAATATAACCTGCTTTCTTAGTCTTGCTATCAAGTATAAGCGAAAAAAACTGCTTTGTCTAGTAGCAAGATGCACTTAGGCAGAATATTAGTTCTGTATATTTTCGATATAAATGAAAAAAATTTCGATTACTGATGACAACAGCTTCAATTCAAGCTATAATATAAGTATATAGCTGGCAAAATTAGTTTATGCTGCTATTGCTTTAAGAAATATACGAGGTGATATACAATGCAATTTCCTATTGTTTTAGGTGTTAGTGCAAGACATGCTCATCTTTGTCGTGAGCATATGGATATTTTATTTGGTGCAGGCAGTGAGCTGCATGTAAAAAAAATGATTGGCCAACCAGGCCAGTTCGCTTCTTTAGAGCAGATTACTATGGTTACGCCTAAAGGTGAAATGAAACTGCGCATCATCGGTCCGTTGCGCCCGGAAACGCAGATTGAGCTTTCTTTAACTGACGCGCGTAAAGTTGGTTTAAATCCTCCCATTCGCAACAGCGGCGACATTGCAGGCAGCGCAGGTGCAAAGCTTGTTGGTCCTGAAGGAGAATTAGAGCTGAAAGAGGGCATTATCATTGCTGCCCGCCATGTACATCTTTATCCGGAAACTGCGGAAAAATACGGCGTAAAAGATGGTGACATCGTAGATATTGAAACACAGGGCGAGCGTTCTTTAACCTTGCATAACGTGCTGGTGCGTGCAGGCGTAAAACACGCTGACGAAGTGCATATTGATACAGATGAAGCTAATGCCTGTAACTTAGAAAGCGGCGTAATGGTGAACGTTGTTACCAAGTAACTTCCTTATTATATTGCAAAGGAGCGGATGAGAATGAAAAAAAGTGCAATTTTAGCAGCAGCACTGGTTTTATGTGCCAGCAGTGCCTATGCCTATGAAAACAGCTATGCTGGCTATAGTGTCAAGGACGGAGATCCTTATGTGCGCGTAGAAACTAATAAAGTTTATGCTTTTAGTACTGCTCAAAGCATAGATATTGCTAAAATTTCTAAAGAAGCAGCGAAAGATGCAAAGAAAAAAGATTTAAACTTCAGCAGCCTAGATAAATATCAGGGTGCTAACAGCATTAATTATTATACTGCTGAAGAAATGAAAGAAATTCTTGGTGAAGATTTTTCTACTGCATATTTTGAAGCAGAATACGATAAATTAGCACTTTTAGAGCGTTCCCAGCTCAATTTAAAAACTGTACCGACACCACTTTTAGATTTGGAAAAATATAATGCTTTTGAAAACAAAGGCAATCTTATGATACAAAACCAGATTTTAAAGAAAAAATTTGAGCAACTTACACCTAGCATTAAGTTAGAAAAAATTGCTGGTAAAAAGGCGATTACCATCAGTTATCTTTTCAAACAGATGAACCGCCTTGTTAATGTTGATACGACTTTGCTTTCTGCTAATGATAGATTGTATATTTTGACAAATATTAGCTATGATTCTACATTATATGCACCTAAAACAGAAGCTAAAGAAGATGGAAATGTTAAGGCTAAAACTAAAGAGCAACTGAAAGATACTATAGCGCAGGCTTTAAATATTGAAAATGTTGATTCCGCTTCCGTTCCGGTTGCAACTATGAATAAAATTGCTAAACAACGTGCTAAATTAGTTAAAGGTGTAACTTTTACTGTACCAACTCATGCAGCAAAGCCTTTAACTTTTATTGATGCTACGATGGGCAAGAAAATAGTTCTGCCTGATGACTGGTACTATACACAAATTAAATATCAACTTGGTGCTAAAACCAATGCAACCATAACAGGAGCAGGCTCTGTACCGGAAATGCAGGCTGCTGCTAACGCTATGGACGTAGATGGAATTTTAAATACTGTTGTAGATAATTTTGAGCAAATTGATAGCGATACGCCACAAGCCAATAAAGCAGCTTTTGATAAAGTGGGCGCAAAATATCTGGAAGAGTTTAGTAAAGCTATGCAATATGTTAATTCCGGTTTTGTGACAACTAGTTTTAAAGTTGAAGACGAAGACTGGAAAGAAATGTTAGCAACACCCGTAAGCAATCAGCTGACAGTTAATTTAATGCTGCGTGATGGCTTAAAACGTCTGAAAGGTTTTGCTAACGAAAATTTTGCTTTGCATGATTATAGCTACAAATTAGATTTCACACGCGAAAAAGCTAATATCAATATTGATGCAGATTTTATGGCACTCAAAGATTACAATTTTAATAGTAAATTGTTCTTAGGCTGCAAGAATGATATCGCCAGCATGATGTTTTTTGTGAAAAAGGATGGCTTTACACCAGATTCTTTGTTAGTCGAGCAAATTAATGAGTGGAAGTTTTAACAGTGAAACTAACTAATCACGCGAGCCGAAAAGCGTTCGTCAGAAATAAGCAAAATTTAACATAATGTACATTATCGGACGTAAAATGTTATTTTTGTCATTAATGTATGCTTAATGATTTTTCGCACTCGTGTTTGACGAAATTAGTTTTATCTGTTATAATGAAGCTAAGGTATATCATAAACACATGATTGGAGGGTCTATCATGGGAAGAAGAAAAGCACTCCCCCCTGACTTCGATGGCAACTATACTGAAGAGATGCTTTCTGAACGTCAGCGCAACATTTTGAAATTTGTCCGCACTTTTATTAGCCATAAGGGTTATCCGCCGGCAGTACGTGAAATTGGTGCTGCTGTAGGTTTGTCTTCCAGCGCAAGTGTGCATAACCATTTAAAAAAATTACAGGAATATGGTTTTATCCAGCGTGATGCTGCTAAACCGCGTGCTTTGGAACTGATGAGCGAAAGTGATGCCTGGAGAAATAAACTGCTGGTTCCCGTACCGCTCGTTGGGAAAGTTACCGCAGGTGTGCCTATTCTTGCTGTAGAAAACGTTGAAGAAACCTATCCGATTCCGCGTGATTTGATTGGTTGCGACGATGATGTATTCATGCTTTCTGTTTGTGGTGACAGCATGATTAATGCCGGTATTTTGGATCACGATTATATTATCGCGCGTAAACAAAACTTTGCTAATAACGGTGATATCGTGGTAGCGTTGATTGACGGCGAAGAAACTACAGTTAAACGCTATTTCCGTGAACTGCGCAGCGTTCGCCTGCAACCGGAGAACGATAAATACCAGCCTATCGTTGGTTCGGATAACATCCAGGTTCTGGGTAAAGTTATCTCTGTATTCCGTATGCTGTAAAAGCAAATTTTAGAGGACAGCTCTTGCGAGCTGTCCTTTTTGTATACGCTAAAAACCGACAAAAGTTAGTTTTCTCACTAGCTTCTGTCGGTTTTTTGATGTTTATTTAGCTGCTAAACGCAGCTTTATTTTTTAGGCGTTAATTATTTTATTGAACAATGCTTCATTAGCTTCAATAGGTTGTTTGCCACCTACAACGCAGATTAAGCCATCACTGAGCATATCCTCTACTACTTGCCCCAGCTTTTGTAAATCTGCATTGGTAACATTTAAAACTTCGTTACGAATACGTTGGCGCAGAGCGTCAGGAACATCTTTAAGATATTGTACAGCAGCTTTATCCAAACGCATAGTGTTCGTCAAAGGCACATCCATACCGCTGATAGTGCCGATAACATATTTGTTCAGCTCACGCTCTGGGAACTCTACCGTCTTGAGCCAGGAAGCAAGTTCTTTATAAGCTTGCAAGGATTTTTCCAGCTGCGGATCACGGTAGGAAGCAAATACGCCTAAACCGTTCAGCTCAAAACGTGCAGTTGCACCATACGCACCGCCTTGGATACGAATCTTCGTCCACAGATATTCATAACGCAGGATAGTTTCCAAAACAGCCATCGCACCTACATATTTATGACCGTGCTTAGTAAAGCTGCCACCTGCTGCTACATATTGAACTTTACCGGCAGTAGTAATACCTTCATTTATATCATTTACTACAGGTACATCAGGAATTTCTGTAACCTGCGCCGTTGGCAGTTTAGCAATAAAACTCAAAGCCTGCTCACGTACAACAGCTTTATCCTCTGCATCGCAGGAATATGCAAGCATATACTTGCTCTTTTGGTAGAAACGTTTAATGAGCTCTTGTAATGCTTGCAGTACTTTAGGTGCTTCTACAGCAAAATTATCTACCAAATTTTTCAGGAACTGGTAATAACTGAACTCGTCTTGCTCATTGACGCGCGGTGCAGCTGCGCAGTAGGAATACAGACGCGTAATAGCTACCGTCTGTCCACGGTTGAAGAAATTGTTATCCCAATCAGTTTTTACTTCCGCAACAAGCTCCTGGAAACGGTTTACATCATCCAGCTTGCTTTCCAAAGCAATCGCCTGCAAAATATCCAGCGTTTGCGGCAGCTTATCCATTAAGCACTTTGCCTTGGTAGAAAAATAAATATGGTAAGCATCTGCATCTTCTGCAGCACTGATAGCACGCACATTAAAAGCAATGCCACCGGTATACATAATGCTGTTCGTTGCTAAATCTTCATAGGTATAGCGTTCCGTATTAAATTTGCCTAAAATATCCGTCAGCAAATAGCAAAGCGGCAGCTGTGCAGCAGGAATATCTGTGATATCAGAATAATAATTGAGATAAGCAATTTTATTTGCGTTCGCAGGAATATAGAGCAGCGTGTTCTCCCCTAGCTGTTCGGATTCTTTAGTAATAACCTCGACGTTTTGGCGAATATCGCTGCGCTTCAAAATGGGGATAGAAGCACGCGCTTCTTCACTATCAGGCGTTGCCTGCAGGCGGTGCAGCTCGGCACATTCATAGATGTAACGTTCAAGTTCTTCCTGCGTCATGCTTTCCTTCAATTCTTGCATTTTCTGCGCAGCGGCGGCCTGCTCTGCCTCCTCTTTGCCAGGTTCAGGGGTAAGAGTAACGATAACCTTATGCGTGTTGTCCAAAAGATAAGTTTCAATGAGGTTTTCGTAATAATTGGTTTTTAACCCCGCACGCAGGTTTGCCAGATATTTATTGTAGCTTACGCATTCAATAGGATTAGCACCATAAATCCAGCTATCCATAACACCAAGACCAGTAATAAGTCCTTTAGGATAAGCACCAAAATCTGCTTCACGCATCTTGAACTCAGCATTGTTCAAAGTTGCTTCCAGCAGCTTTTTATCAATACCGTTAATAGTTAAATCCTGCAAAGTTTTATAAATAGTGCTGATAAATTTATCACGCAGCTCCTTTTCACTACCGCTTACGCGGATAGCAAAGACAGGCTGCAGCAGGCTGCTAGTAAAGCTGCCGCTGATGTTTTGGCCTACGCCTGCATCTAAAAGCGCACGGCGCAGCGGTGCAGCTTCGCTTTCCAACAGCACGCCTTCCAGCATCCGCAATGCCATCGTCGTCTGTAAATCTTTAGCATTGCCTGTAACGATGGAAAGTTCATGATATGTTTTTGCAGCGCAGTCCTCCCCTGCGTCTACCGGATAGGTGCTCTCTATCTCCGCAGTGCGCTCCAGCGGAGCTTGTTCGGCGATAGCGGAATTTACCTTGCCTGTTTTCGTAAAGTGGCACAGGTAATCATCATTAAGATATGCTAAAGTAGCCTCAATATCCATATCACCATAAAGATAGATATAGGAATTTTCCGGGCTGTAATAGGTTTTGTGGAACTTCTCAAATTTTTCCTGCGTCAGCTGCGGAATAGCGTCAGGATAACCGCCGGATTCAAAACGGTAGCAGTTATCAGGGAATAAAGCTTTGAGTGCCTCGTTTTCCAGATAAGCATCAGGTGAAGAATAAACACCTTTCATTTCGTTATAAACAACACCATTATAGCTTAATTCGCCATCCGGGCTTTCAATATTATAA
>CAVKDE010000097.1:0-6367 GCA_963654835.1 Duodenibacillus sp.
TATTGTATGGGGACTTACGTTTTTATGAATGGCCAGCTGATTGATGTATTTATCTAAAATACGCCTTACACTGCGATCTGTCAAAATGCCGCCTCGATTGTTAACAAATATATACTCATGCTGCTCGTGATATTTTTGCATGAGCAAGGCACGTGCAGGATAATAATTCGCCAACGCCTTACAGCAGGTGTGCCCTATCGGCACAATACGCTCTTTATTACCCTTGCCCAAAAGCAATACATATCTGTTACTTAAATCCACGCGTTCTAGCGTTAAGCCTACAAGTTCCGATACGCGGCAGCCGGTGGCGTATAACATTTCCAGCACAGCCTGATCACGCAAGCCCAAAGGCTTGTCATCAGGTAGTTCTAAAAGCTCTGTTACTTCTACTTCGTCTAAAAAAGTAGGCAGCTTTTTCTCCAGCTTTGGTGAATGAATCTTCGTCAGCGGACTAAATTCTACAATATTTTCCCGCACGAGAAACTTGTAAAAGGAACGCAAGCCAGATATTTTGCGGGCGATAGTACGTCTGGCATACTGCTTTTCGTTTAAATAAGCAAGATACGCCCTGACATCTAAAGGCCCCACCTGCTCCCATAAAAATTGTTTTCCTATACGCTCGCTCATAAAAGCAGCAAAGGTCTGCAAATCCCTGTTATAGTTCTCAATAGTATGAGAAGAGCAGTTTTTTTCTACCTCCAGATAAGTTAAAAATTTCTGGGGATATGTTATTTTGCCAACATCCATCGTCAGTAAACTCCTTGCCTTTATCTTACCACATATTCGCGCATGACGCAAGGAAATTTCATTATTCTTCTAAATTGTCTAACAGATTTTGCAATTTATCTAAAGCTCGTGCTGCAATCTGCGCATTCTTTTCTTTTTTCTTGCGGATGCGCACTGTAAGCGGTGGAATCAGGCCAAAATTAATATTCATAGGCTGGAAGTTTTCAATTGCGGGATTACTGATGTAATTTGCTAAAGCACCATGAGCAGTTTCCGCAGGAAATTCCAGCGGAGCGAGGCCTAAAGCAGTACGTGCTGCGTGCATACCAGCCATCAAACCGGAAGCAGCGGATTCCACATAACCTTCTACGCCTGTCATCTGTCCGGCGAAATAAAAACGCTTATCACTACGTAGGTTGAAGTGGTTATCTAAAAGCTGTGGTGAATTAAGATAAGTGTTTTTATGCATTACACCAAAACGCACAAATTCTGCTTTTTCCAGACCGGGAATCAGACCAAATACACGGCGCTGCTCGCCCCATTTCAAGTGCGTCTGAAAGCCAACGATATTATACAAGGAAGCAGCAGCATTATCCTGACGCAGCTGTACAACCGCATAAGCTTCCTTACCATTGCGCGGATCAATCAGTCCCACAGGTTTGAGCGGGCCAAAGCGCATGGTGTCCTCTCCGCGCGCCGCCATTTCTTCAATCGGCATACAGGCCTCAAAAACATCATGCTCAAAATCTTTCACAGGCGCGCTTTCCGCATTGCAAAGCTCCTGCCAGAAATTAATATATTCCTCCTTCGTATAAAAGGGGCAGTTCAGATAATCCGCGCCACCTTTATCATAACGGGAAGCACGGTAAACTTTGTCGTAATCAAGCGATTCTGCTGTTACAATCGGCGCAGCAGCGTCAAAAAAATGCAGATAATCTTCATGCAGCAATGTTTTGATATTTTCAGAAAGTGCTGCACTGGTTAAGGGTCCGCTGGCAACGATAACGGTGCCTTCCAAGCTTTGTAAATCAGTTACTTCTTCATGCACAATAGTTACGAGCGGATTATTTTTCACTGCTTCCGTGACAGCGGCAGCAAAGCCATCTCTATCCACCGCCAGCGCACCACCAGCAGGAACAGCGTGTTTATCTGCCTGCTCCATGATGATGGAACCAAGGCGGCGCATTTCTTCCTTCAGCAAGCCAACAGCGTTTTCGATATTGCCTGCGCGCAGCGAATTGCTGCACACCAGCTCTGCAAAATAATCAGTTTTATGTGCTTCGTCACTTTTTACAGGACGCATTTCGTGCAAAATTACAGGTATTCCATGACGCGTCAGCTGCCAAACTGCTTCGCAGCCTGCAAGCCCGGCGCCAATTACATGAACAGGGGTTGTTGTCATTTAGCTTTCGTACCTCTCTTTTTGGCAGCAGTTATTTTAGCTGCTTTAGTAGCAGCAGTTTTCTTCGCTGTAGTTGTTTTGGCGGTAGCAGCACGCACAGGACGTGCGTCAACGCAGTCAGGGTTCAGGCAATAAGTTTTCTTCTTTCCGCTGCGGTCCACATGCTCAGACAGTGTTCCACCACACTTAGCACATTTTTCGTTCAAAGGCTTATCCCAGGAAGTAAAATCACAATCAGGATATTTTTCACAGCCATAGAAAATTTTACCGGTTTTAGTTTTACGTTCAATAATTTCGCCACCGCATTTAGGGCATTTTACGCCAATCTTAACTAAAATAGGTTTCGTATTGCGACATTCCGGGAAACCTGGGCAGGCAAGGAATTTGCCAAAGCGGCCTTCGCGGATAACCATCATCTTACCGCATTTATCACAAGGTACATCTGATACTTCAAGCGGAATTTCCACATGCGGAATCTCTGCTTCTGCCACCTTCAAATCTTTAGCAAACGGGTCGTAGAACTGGTGCAGAACATTTTCTTTCGTAGTTTTATGCTCGGCAATTTCGTCAAGCTGTTCTTCCATCTGCGCAGAAAAAGGAATACTGATTAAATCCTGAAAATACTGCGTCAGCATTTCTACCGTCATAATACCAAGCTCGGTTACAAGCAGCTTCTTGCCTTCTTTCACAACGTAGCCACGGTTTAAAATTGTCACGATAGTCGGCGCATAAGTGCTAGGACGGCCAATGCCTTTATCTTCCAGCTCTTTAATCAGCGTCGCTTCGGTAAAATGCGCAGGCGGCTCAGTGAAATGCTGCTCAGCAGGCAGCAATTTATGCAGCAAAAGCTTCGTCATCGGCTCGATATAGGGCACAGTTTTATCTTTTTCTTCATCAGCATATTTGCCCACCAGCTGTAAAAAGCCCGGGAATTTTAACAGCGAACCTGTTGCACGCAGCTGGTACTCCCCTGCGCCAATGTTCAGCGTGGTAACATCATACACAGCGTCCGCCATCTGGCTAGCCACCGCACGGTTCCAGATCAGCGTATACAAACGCAGCTGATCTTTACTCAAATAATTCATCATTTCAGTAGGAGTACGCAGTACGCTAGTCGGGCGAATTGCTTCATGCGCATCCTGGGCATTCTTTTTGGTGCTGTAATGGTTCACCTTGGGTGAGCAAAACTCGCTGCCCATATTTTGTTTAACATAATCACGGATTTCTTCAATTGCCACATCCGCTAAACGCACGGAATCTGTTCTCATATAAGTGATAAGACCAACAGCAGCCTTGCCTAAAGAAACGCCTTCATAAAGCTGCTGGGCAAGCATCATTGTCTTTTTCGCCGTGAAATTAAGCTTTTTATTAGCTTCCTGCTGCAAGCTGGAAGTTGTAAACGGAGGCACAGGATGGCGCTTGCGCTCTTTTTTTACTGCCTCTTGCACAACATATTCTGCCTTGCTCAAAGCAGCTTCGGCAGCTTTGGCTTCAGCTTCGTTGTGCAGCTCAAGTTTTTTACCCTGATACTTTACAGCTTCTGCTTCAAAAATAGGAGCTTTAGCATTTTCACGCAGTTTGGCACTAAGCGTCCAATATTCCACCGGTTCAAATTCTTCAATTTCTCTATCGCGATCCGCTACAATTTTTACCGCTACAGATTGTACGCGGCCTGCACTCAAGCCTTTACGGATTTTACGCCACAAAAGCGGGCTCAGCTGATAGCCGACAATACGGTCTAAAATGCGGCGTGCCTGCTGCGCATCAACCATATCCATATCAATAGTGCGCGGATGCTTGATAGCGTCCTTTACGGCAGTATTAGTAATCTCATGAAACTCAATGCGGCATTTATCCTGTGGTTCAATGCCAAGAATATGACCTAAATGCCAGCTGATTGCTTCACCTTCACGGTCAGGGTCAGTTGCCAGATAAACTTTATCGGCTTTTTTGGCCAAAGTTTTTAATTCTTTAATCAGTTCACCTTTACCACGGATGTTGATATATTTCGGTTCAAAATCATGATCCACATCTACGCCAAAAGTACTTTTAGGCAAATCACGCAAATGTCCCATGGAAGCTTTTACAGTATAGTTTTTTCCTAAAAATTTCTCAATCGTCTTGGATTTTGTGGGTGATTCCACAATAACCAGATTTTTTGTCATGTATCTGTTCCCCCTACTTTCGGTAGTAACGTTGAGCCTGATCCACCGCTACAAGCCCTGCTACCTGTAACTCAAGCAGCTCCATACTTACAGCAGCAAAGCTCGCTGCACTCTTTTCCGTCAGGCTCTCTAAAGATTGAGCACCTGCCTTTAAAAGCTCCAGCAGCTTTTTACCAAGCTCCGTTGTCTGCAGCTCCTGCTCCGGTTCAACTTTCTTTTCCTGCACCGGAACATTACTGCAATCAAATATGCTAGGCTGGCAGATGCGACGTTTTTCCGCCTCATGCCAGCTTTGTTTATCTTCTAAAATATCCTGCACTACGTCTACTAGTTTTGCGCCATTACGGATTAAATCATGGCAGCCTATGCTGGTCCTGTCAAAAATATTACCGGGCACGCAATACACTTCGCGCCCTTCATCCGCAGCAATATTGGCTGTGATTACAGCACCGCTGCGCACTCCTGCTTCTGCCACCAGCACAGCACGTGAAAGGCCTACAATAATGCGGTTGCGCGCAGGAAAGTTATTCCCCTTTGGTGGTGTCTGCGGCGGATATTCTGTCACTACAGCTCCTCCACTTGCGATAATAGCTTCAAAAAGTGCTTTATTGCTTGCAGGATAATCAATATCTATGCCACAGCCTAAAACTGCCACCGTATTACCTCCCGCCTGCAAACACGCTTCATGCGCTGCTGCATCAATGCCACGCGCACCACCGCTGATAATCGGAATCCCTTCATGCGTCAGTGCTTTAGAAAAATATTGCGCCACACGTACACCATAAGGTGTGGCTTCACGCGAGCCAACAATAGCAAAAGCATAAGGTGCCTCAGGCAGCTTACCCTTAACATAAAGCACTAGCGGCGGATCATTTATCTGGCGCAGGCTCTCAGGATAATCTGCATCATAGATAGAAAGCAGGCGCACTCCTTCACGTTTGCAAAAAGCCGCCAATTTTTCAGGTAGCTGCCCATCACGACAGCTGATAAATTTTGCAATAGACTCTCTGCTATATAAACCGGTAGTATAAAGAGCATTGGCATCAGCTGTAAAAACACGCTCTGCACTGCCTAATTTTTGTATTAATTCAGGCAGCTTTGCGCGACCTAAGCCTGTCGCAGCACAAATAGCAGCAAGATATAAGTTGTCCATAAAGTCACACTCCTCCTGTAATTTACATGATTATGCAGTCAGAGCGGAACTTCATGCCACAGCCTTCATAATATGTGATTTTCTTCCATTATAGTAATGAAATTCTTTTTGGTCAAGTAGATTAGCTTTTTTTGCTAAAAAAGTATAAAATTTCAAGCCTTACGCTTTCGCAGCTGCTGATAAATATATTCCGTAATCTGCTGCGCTGCTAAAGGATGTGCGTGCTCCCTACGTACAGCCTCCTGCTGCTCGCTTGAGCCTGCTCCCTCAATATAACGCACCAGCTCATCTATATTGTGCGCTACAAAAGCGCCACAGTGACGATGCAGGAAAGCAGCATTGCCTTCTTCCTGCCCTGGCAACGGTTTATAAATCAAAAGCTCTAAATCAGAAGCCAGCACTTCGGCAGAAGTTAAACCGCCAGCTTTTGTAATAATCATATCCGCTGCTGCCATCAGCTGAGGTACATCCTCACGAAAACCATAAATTTCCATACTGCCAGCATATTTTTTACGCAAGGCAGCTTCCAGCTTTTCGTTATGCCCGGTTACAGCCACCAGGCGCAAATTTTTTAGCTGCGCGTGCTGCAAAGCAGCAATAATTTTTTCCATCGGCAGCAGGCCTTCACCGCCGCCCATCAAAAGGCAGACGCGCTCGCTTTCATCCCAGCCAAATTTTTTACGGCACTTAATTTTATCATGGTGTAAAAACTGCTGGCGCACAGGAATGCCAAAGGCTTTAACTTCCGCCTGCGTATCTAATTTATTACGCAATAGTTCATCCGCAATAAAATATGTATCCACACCATCGCAAATCCACCAGCGGTGAATTGTAAAATCTGTTACCACGGCACTCAGCCACAGCTTAGGGTGTGTCTTTTTGTAATAACCGATAATGCCTGCTGGCGTAGCGTGCGTTGCC
>CAVKDE010000098.1:0-6322 GCA_963654835.1 Duodenibacillus sp.
ATATAAAGACATCAATTGAAATATTAGAAAAACTTTGCCGAGATAATCCTTTAAATTATGACAATAACCAAATATATCGTTATAAGTATAAGAAACTTGTATGTGCTGCTGCATTGGGAATGGTTCCGGCAACACAGTGGAACGGAATTGATGAAGCTAATGGTGGTTACGTTATTGTAAAAAATGATGGCGATATTGTAGCTTATTATTTGTATAACCGTAATTTTTTTGAAGATTATCTTTTGAAAACTACTTTTTTAGAAGCCGCTAGCACATCAAGACATAATTATGCAAAGATATATAAGCAAAATGATGAGTATTTTATAAATCTTAACTTACAAATCAGGTTTAAAGCATAATCATGGACAGATTAACAAAAGCTCAACGTCATAAGAACATGGCAGCTATAAAAAGCAAGGATACAAAAATAGAAGTAGCTTTGCGTAAGGCTTTATGGCATATGGGTATTCGCTATCGTAAAAATTATAAAGTGCTTGATTGTCATCCGGATATTGTGTTGACAAAATATAAAATTGCTATTTTTTGTGATGGTGAATTTTGGCATGGTAAAAAATTTGAACAGCAAGATGTTGCTACAAATGTGAAATTTTGGCATGAAAAGATTCGTCGTAACGTCGAACGAGATTTGGAAAATACGATTGAACTGCGCGATAATGGCTGGATTGTATTACGTTTTTGGGAAACGGATATTAAAAAGCAGATGGACAATTGTATTGTAGAGGTGTTAAACAGTATAAGATTAAGAATTAGATAAAAAAGTGCTGCTGCACCTTCTCTACCTTTAATGAGTTGTAGAGCAAGGAGTACAGCAGCATTTTTTGCTTTAACGCATTATTTTTCCTTTTTATCAAGCATCTGTTCGAGCGTGTGCCAGCCAAGTACGGCGCATTTTACACGCGCAGGCATATGCGATACATCCTGCAGGACGCCTGCTTCTTCCAGCTCGTCAATTTCTTCTTCGCTGGCGTCGCTTTTAATCATGCGCAGGAAGATATCTGCTAAGCGTAGTGCTTCCTTTTCGCTCTTGCCAATGACAAGATCAAGCATCATGTCCGCGCTGGCCTGGCTGATAGCGCAGCCGCTGCCTTGGAAAGCTCCGTCAACAACAACGCCATCTTTAACCTTTAGTTTCATGGTGATATCATCACCACAGCTGGGGTTGTAGCCGCGCATTTCCATGTCTGCATCAGGGAGTTCATGCTTGTGACCCGGATGCATATTGTGGTCAATTAAAATTTCGTTATAAAAACTTCTGTTATCTGCCATAACCCATTCTCTCCCTAATTGTGCTCAAACTCTTAATGAAACGCTCTACGTCCTCTACCGTGTTATAAAAAGCAAGGCTGGCGCGTGCTGTTGCGCCCGTGCAGAGGTGGTCTAAAAGCGGTTGGGCGCAGTGGTTGCCTGCGCGGATATTTACACCGTCAGCGTCCAAAATAGCGGCGATATCGTGCGGATGTACGCCTTCTACCGTAAAGGTGAGAATACCTTTATGTTCTTCTGCTGTTTTACCGCCGATAATATGCACGCCTGCAATCTTTTGCATAGCATCAAAGGCGAGTTTGGTCAGCGCAGCTTCACGTGCTTCAATCACGTCAAAACCAATGCTGTTAATATAATCAATCGCTGCATGCAGGCCTACTGCACCAGCTGCGTTGACGGTGCCGGCTTCAAATTTATGTGGCAGCGGGGCATATTCCTGACCGTCGCGGCTCACGAAGCTAATCATTTCGCCGCCACGTAAAAAGGGCGGCATAGCTTCGAGCAGAGCTTTTTTGCCATATAAAACGCCGATACCCATAGGTCCGAGCATTTTGTGACCGCTGAACGCCAGAAAATCAGCGTCCATTTTTTGCACATCAATAGCCATATGCGGTGCGCTTTGGGCTGCGTCAATAACAGCTACAGCACCAACTTTATGCGCTTCGCTGATGAGTTTGGCGATGGGGTTTAAGCTGCCTAAAACATTGGAAACCTCGGCCATCGCTACGAGCTTGGTTCTTTCTGTAATGGCAGCTTCAATAGCAGCATCTGTTACTGTGCCATCAGCTTCGCACTCGATATATTTCAGCGTAGCCCCGGTTTTTTCAGCAACCATGCGCCAGGGCAGCATATTGCTGTGGTGCTCCATAATCGTCGTAACGATTTCGTCGCCCTCATGCAGGTTCGCCAGACCATAGGTATAAGCAACAAGGTTCAGGCTTTCCGAGGCATTGCGCGTGAAGATGATTTCCTGCTCGCTTTGGGCGTTGATAAATTTTTGCACAGCTACGCGTGCATCTTCGTAAGCATCAGTTGCTTCCATGGCCAGTTCATACAAGCCGCGCAAAGGATTGGCGTTGTGCCGGAGGTAGAAATCACGCTCAGCTTCAATAACGCTCAAAGGCTTTTGCGTAGTTGCGGAGTTGTCCAGATAGGCAACATCTTTCGCCATTAAAATAGGAAAATCTTTTTTATAATCGTAAGACAGTAAATCCTTATCATTCACCATCTGCCATTACTCCTTCCAGATAACGCTGTACGAGCTGTACAGTGTCTTCGTCTTCAATTTTACGGCACAGGGCATCAATCTTGGCCTTAGCCATCATATCAACAGCCTCCTGCTCGCTAAAGCCGCGGCTGCACAGATAAAAGAGCAAATCTTCGTCCAGTTTGCCGATGCTGGCACCATGGTTGCCCTGTACATCTTCTTCGCTGCATAAAATCAGCGGAATTGTCTGGTTCACAACATCGTCGCTTAATAAGAGGACGGTTTCTTTTTCGTCACCAACTGCGCCTGCACTGCCATTTTTAAAATCAATCGTGCCGCGGTAAAGCTTCTTCGCACCGCCTTGCAGCACGCCGTCAGCAGTCATTTCGCAGGTAGTTTTTTTGCCGTAGTGGTTAGCGATAAAGTTCATATCAATGGTCTGACCGTGACGGCCGTAATAGCCGATAGCAGCGTTAAAATCACTGCTGTTACCGATAAGTTCGCTGCGGACACCGTTATAGATTTTATCTGCGCCTAATTGCAGTTGCAGCACTTCAAAGTGAGCATTTTCTGCCAGCTCGCAGCCGATATCATTCAAATGGGTAAAGCCTTTGCCTAAAAGCTGCACCTGCACAAGCTTTACTTTAGCACCTGCGCCGGCTGCAATTTTCGTCTGCACGCTGGCTTCACCAGCTGCCTGAGCGGTGGTGATATAAGTCATAAAGATTGTTACATCACTGCCTGCTTTAGCTTCAATTTCTACGCGATTAAAGCAGTGCGTACCTTCGGCGTAGCGCAGCGTAACGCTGGCTGTGCTTTTGCCTGCTTCTGCAGTAAGGCGCAGCGTCTGCGGTGCGCCGAGTTTATTTAAGTCTTCGCCCATACCTGTAGGGATTTTGGCAAAATCTGCACCATGGACAGCGCACAGCGCATTTTCGCTGCAACCGCAGCAGCCGGATGCTTTATTCGTATTTACGCAGACGCTGCCTTCTAGTGCTACACGTGGCTCACAAATGCCAGCTGCTTCATGCAGGCCTGCGAGCTTGGTATCGTTCATTTTTAGTCTGTTCCAGGTAGGAGCAGGCAGTTGATTTATAAGTAATTCGTCAAGCATTTTGCTCCTCCTTAACCGATACTGCCTTGCATTTCAAGGCGAATTAAGTTATTCATTTCTACCGCATATTCTAACGGTAATTCTTTAGAAACATTATCTGCGAAACCGCTGACAATCATCGCTCTTGCTTCTTCCTCGCTGATGCCGCGGCTCATGAGGTAGAACACTGCTTCGTCGCTGATGCGGCCGATTTTTGCTTCGTGACCTATATCAGCATCTGCTGTGCGCACATCAATCGCAGGAATAGTATCAGAGCGGGAGCTGTTATCAAGCATCAGGCTTTGGCAGGAAACAGAAGATTTAGCCTGCTTAGCTTTATTTGTTACGACAACGCTGCTACGGAAGGTGCTGATACCACCGCTTTTGGAGATAGAACGTGTATTGACAAAGCTGGAAGTTTTGGGTGCGTTATGCACAACCTTGCAGCCTGTATCCAGGTTCTGGCCGTGACCGGCGAAGGTTACACCAGTGAACTCGCTGCGTGCGCCGGTGCCATTTAAAATGCTCATCGGATACAGGTAGGAAACGTGCGAACCAAAGGAACCGGAAACCCATTCAATCGTACCGCCTTCAGCAACAAGCGCACGCTTGGTGTTAAGGTTATACATATTCTTGGACCAGTTTTCAATGGTGGAATAACGCAGTTTTGCATTTTTGCCGATGAACAGCTCTACGCAGCCTGCGTGCAGGTTAGCAACGTTATATTTTGGTGCGCTGCAGCCTTCAATAAAGTGCAAATCTGCGCCTTCGTCAACAATAATCAACGTATGTTCAAATTGGCCTGCGCCTTTGGCGTTCAGGCGGAAGTAAGATTGTAGCGGAATAGCTACGCTCACTCCTTTAGGTACATAAACAAAGGAACCGCCAGACCACACTGCGCCGTGCAGCGCCGCAAATTTATGATCAGTAGGAGGGACGAGCTTCATAAAATGCTCGTGTACCATTTCTGCATAAGGACCGTTTAACGCGCTTTCCATATCTGTATAGATAACGCCTTGCTCTTCTACTTCTTTACGCACATTGTGGTAAACAAGTTCGGAGTCATATTGCGCACCAACACCTGCCAGGCTCGTCTGCTCTGCCTGCGGAATGCCCAGGCGTTCAAACGTATCTTTAATATCATCGGGAACATCTTCCCATTTGCCCTGCATCTTGGTGTTAGGGCGTACATAGGTGACGATGTTATCCATATTTAGGCCTTCGATAGAAGGTCCCCAGTTAGGAATTTGAATGCTGTTATAAATTTCCAGGGATTTTAAGCGGAACTCGCGCATCCATTCCGGGTCGTGCTTTTCGCGGGAAATTTGTTCAACAATATCGCGTGTTAAGCCTTCCTGAATGCGGTAAGCATCCTTATCCTCGTTGCGGAAGTCATAAAGGCTTCTGTCTATATCTTCTACATAGGTTTTTTCTTCCATTTTTACTCCACCAGTTACTCTTTATTTTGCAGGAACTGTTCAAAACCATTCTTGCTGACTTCTTCAACAAGTTCCGGGCCTGCATTTTTTATGATGTTGCCCTGCGCTAAGATGTGCGTTTTATCAACGTGCAGAGCATCTAAAATTTTTGTATTGTGGGTGATGATTAAGAGTGCGCCCTGACGGTGCTCCTGGAAAGTTTTAATGCCTTGGGAAACAATTTTTACGGCGTCTACATCAAGGCCGCTGTCAGTTTCATCCAAAATAGCAAGCTTCGGGTTGAGCATTAAAAGTTGCAGAATTTCAGCTTTCTTTTTCTCGCCGCCGCTGAAGCCCATGTTTAAATCGCGTTCAGCGTATTTGTTATCCATTTGCAGAAGTGCCATGGCCTGACGCAGTTCTTTGCGGAAATCCCACGCTTTGATGCGCACGCCGCGCTGCTGCTCCAAAGCAGTTTTCAAAAAGCTGCTGAGGCTGATGCCGGGAACTTCCAGCGGATTTTGGAAAGAAAGGAACAGGCCTGCCTTCGCGCGTTTATCAACGGAGATATTAGTAATATCTTCGCCGGCAAAAGTGATGCTGCCAGCTGTTACGGTGTATTTAGGATTACCCATGAGCGCGTAGCCAAGGGTAGACTTGCCTGCGCCGTTAGGACCCATGAGCACATGAGTTTCACCAGGCTTAATATCAAGATCAATATTGTGCAGAATCTCTTTGTCTTCTACGTTGACAGCAAGACCCTTTACCTCTAATAAATTCTCAGACATATTTATCCTCCAATCGAAGCAGAAAGTGTTTCAGCTTCCTAAAATTTAATTCCCATAATTTCAGTATGAATTCCATAACATATTATAAAATTATTTTGCGCACTATGCAAGCATTCGTCAGGTGTTACGCAGTATTTTTTTTGTAAAAAATTTGCGAAAGCGTGCGCTTGCCTGCGCATAGAACTGTATCATACTATTATATAATATTTTGCACGTAAAATAAAGCAAAAACAGGAGCTGCTTTACGTGCGCAGCTCCTGTTTGCTGATGATTTTTAAATTTTTTAGAGGACGTTTACATCCTTCACTTCGTCAATATTATTTTTTTGCGCATAACCTGTGAGCATTAAAGTTAGCGCGCCGTCGCCGGTGACGTTGCACGCTGTGCCGAAGCTGTCTTGCAGCGCGAAAATGGTGAGCATGAGTGCCGTGCCTGTAGCGTCAAAGCCAAGTACGCTGGTAATCAGGCCCAAGGAAGCCATAACTGTGCCGCCGGGAACGCCTGGCGCACCAATGGCGAAGATGCCCAGCAG
>CAVKDE010000099.1:0-6311 GCA_963654835.1 Duodenibacillus sp.
TACTTCCCAGCCTAGTGGCAGCAGCCTGTATTACGCTCTGAGCGGGCATCCGCGTCAACCGCGTCTTGATGTTGATGCTATGAATGAGCTGTCCCGCTATTGGGAAACTGTACGCCCCTATTACAAGGCTGCGGATAGAACGGAGAACTTCCCTAACCCTGAAGTTTACGTTCACGAAATGCCTGGCGGACAATATACTAACCTCAAACAGCAGGCACAGGCACTTGGACTTATCCATCGCTGGGAAGAAATCAAAGATATGTATCACCGCGTATCCATGATGTTCGGCGATTTGATTAAAGTTACTCCGTCTTCTAAAATTGTTGGCGATATGGCACTTTTTATGGTGCAGAACGATTTAACGGAAGAAGACGTTTACGCTAAAGGCGATGTTTTAGACTTCCCTGCTTCCGTAGTAGAATTTTTCGAGGGACGCATTGGCACTCCGTACCAAGGCTTCCCGGAAAAGCTGCAAAAAATTGTGCTTAAAGGTCGCCAGCCGATTGCTGAACGTCCGGGCGCAGTTCTCCCGCCGGTTGATTTTGAAGATGTACGCAAAAAACTCGCCGAACTTGATGCACCCACTACGGACGAAGCAGTAAGCGCATACTGCCTCTACCCGAAAGTATTCACCGATTGGGTTCGCCGTTACAACGAATTTGGCGATGTTTCCGTACTCGATACACCGACTTTCTTCTTTGGCATGACTCCGGGCGAAGTTATCAAAGTTGAAATTGAGCAAGGCAAAGTGCTCGTTATTAAATTAGACCACATTTCTGAAGCAAATGCTGCTGGTGTGCGCACTGTCTTCTTCGAGTTCAACGGCTTGCCGCGTGAAATTGAAATTAAAGACCGCAATGCTAAGGCAACTACCGTCAGCCGCAAGAAAGCTGAAAAAGGCAATATGGGCGAAATTGGTGCATCACTTTCCGGTTCTGTAGTAAAAGTTCTGGTGGAAAAAGGTCAATCCGTAACCAAAGGCACGCCTTTGATTGTTACCGAAGCTATGAAAATGGAAACAACGCTTTCCGCTCCGATTGCAGGCATCGTTAGTGCTATTCACGTTGCTCCGGGCGAGCGCGTAGAAAGCGGCGATTGCCTCATGGAAATCAAAACCCAGATGTAATAACTCTGAAAATATTCATAAGAAACTTTTGCAGCCGCAGGTAAAAAGCTTGCGGCTGTTTGCTTTCTATGCTATGCTTGTTATAAGAAAAATTTATGCTCTAAGCATACGAGGTAAAATAATGAAAGAATCTATTTTTCACTTTATCACCGAGCACCTTGATGAACATGGTCGCTTTACGGAAAATATCTTGCCAGACGATACAGAAAAAAGTATTGCGCGTCCGTTGGGCGTAGAAGATGCGCATTACTATACTATAGATGCTCTGCCTAGCAATAAACTTTCCAGGCAGCTCTTAAAAGAACTGCGTACTTATATCGCCGAACCTTCTCAGCAAAACCGCTCGCAGCTTTATAAAACATTGACTAGCAGCAGCTTTGCCTTATACTGTGACGATTTTTTGAGTGAGTTCAGCGTAGATGAAATGAATGTCGTCGCTTTTGATGTAGCGCGTCGCTTCTTTTATAATGCAGATAGCCGTTATCCTGTAAAATTTGCTCTACTGCTTTTTGGTATTTACGGTATGGAGCAGATAAAAAATAATGAGCCTGATTTATGGCAGGATATTGTGCGCGTAGCGCACTGCGAAGAATTTACCTTTGCTTTTTTATTTTCCTGCAAGCTGAAAAACTTCCTGCCGCAGGATGAAATTTGGGAACTTTTGCGTATTACCAGTAGCTGGGGCAAAGTTTTTGCCATTATTGACTGCCGCTGCCGCGATGAAGAAGATCGCCTGTGGCTTTTGGAAAACGGGCCTGATGTAGGCGTAGAATATTCTCCGCTAGCTGTAAAGCTCATCACGGAAACGCATCTGGAGGAAATTTTAGCCGGAGAAATAACCTATGCGCAATATAAAGGTGCAGTAGCGTGCATCGGTAATTATCTTTTGATGTTTACGCAGTTTGCGCAAAAAGATATTGAAGAAAACTTCAATACACAGGCTATTAACCTGCACCAGCTGTTAGAGCTGCTTTTAGCTAAGGCGCAAACTTTTGTTACCACAGCAGATGATGTTTTGGAAATGATCAGCTATGTTACTACGCTGTCACGCCTTATGGAAGAAAAAAATCTGCCACAGATGACACTTAACCAGGCGCAGCTTGTAGTGGCTGATTTTGAAAAGCTTATTTATAGTAAAGATTGGTCTCCGGAAATTCAGGCTAATCTTATTAAAGATGACAAAATAAACTATTCGTTGTGCGATTTAGCCTTTGAGCTGGATATGGATATCTGGCAGCAGCTTTATGATTATTGGCTGGCTCATCCGCTGGAAACAGAATTATTTTCCTATCTGCTTTCTTATGAGGCAGAAGGCCGTGCAGAGCGCGTAATCCAGCAGATTACTACCTTTATCTCCTATTACACCGCAGAAGAAACAACTCTGCTCGTACCTCTGCGTTATCTTTTAGAACATCCTGGGCGCGGCGAGGGCATTATCTGTGCTGCGCTTACAGGTTTCTTTGAGCTGCCGCGCGGTTTAGCCTGCAAGTTATTAGATATCTGGGGACCGGAATATATTACCGATTCCCTGCGTTATGCTCTTTTAGAAGCAGAACGCCTGACAACGAACGATTTTATCAACGCGCATATTACTTGCCTTTTGCAGGGTAAACGTTTTGATCTGGAAAAATATGCCAAAGAGCAGCAGGCAAAATTCAATAAAGAAACAGAAAAAGGCAACTAAGCTAAATATCACTTATTACCAAAAATAGAATGCGCGTAGAAAAAAGTGTTTTGCACTAATTTCTACGCGCGTTTTTATGCGTCTTGCTTATTTAGTTTTCGGTCCAAGACCATATTTTTTCAGATAGCGGTACAGCGTTACGCGGCTGACATCGAGCATTGTTGCCAGTTTACTGATGTTGCCGCCAGCAGATTTCCACGCTGCAATGAAGGCTTCTTTATCATACTTCCAGGAACGCTCCAAAGTTTTATCGCCAGGAAGTTTAATGTTTTCTGCTTCGATAATACTGCCGGGAGTGTGGAAGAAAGCCTGCTCAATTACGCCCTGTAATTGTTTGATGTTGCCGGGCCAGCTGCAAGATAAAAGCAGTGCCACAGCATCAGCAGAAAGGCGTTTTTGCGGCAGGTTATGCTGCGCAGACATTTCTACCAGGATGTGGGCTGCAATAACTTCGATATCTTTGACACGTTCGCGCAGTGGCGGAACGCGCATCGTGGTATCTAAAACAAGTTCGTATAACTTGCGGGAGAAGAGGCCTTTATCCGCCAGGCGTTTCAAATTAGAATCGCAGGCTGCAATAACGCGCACGTCGAACATACGCGGTTTGCCGCCTTTTTCTTTAGCAGGCAGGCCGTGGGTGAGGGCATCAGCGAGCTCATCGCCCATTTCCAGCGGCAGTTTTTCTACTTCATCCAAAAAGAGCGTGCCACCCATGGAAAGTTCCAGCTTGCCCGCAGATTGCTGATCGCCATCATCTGTACCGAAAAACTCTTCTTCCAGTTCTGCCAAAGAAGCGTTGCGGCATTTTACAGCAATGAGCGGTGCAGCAGCGCGTGCGCTTGCCTGATGGATGCCATGCGCCAGACGCTGCTTACCTGTACCGGGTTCGCCTTGCAACAGGATGTTGTGATCTGTGCGGGCTACGCGGCTTGCTTTATGCTGTAAAGCAAGGAATTCACTCGTTTCGCCTACCATGCTGTACAGGCTGTAACGGCTGCTATAACCCGTTGCATGGGCAATAGTAGTTTTTAAATCTTCGATAGACATAGAAAGGACTAACGCACTTTCTACCTCGCTGCCAACTTTTATCGGCATAACGGTGGTAATATCTTCGTAAGTTCTGTCCTGCGTAATCCAGGTGATTTCACGGCGTTGCGTCGGCACGCCTTTGAGAGCCTTCTTCACAGGGATGTGTTCGTAGTTTAAGAAAACTTCATCTAAGCGGTCATGACCATCAAGACGTTTTTTGCCGTTTTCGTTGCAATATTTCAGCTCGCCATTTTTGCCTAACCAGTAAACGGTAACAGGCAGCTGCTCCATCATAATCTGGTTGATAGTCCAGGATTCTAACATATTCAAATGCTGCTCGATAGAATATTTCATCGTTAAGAGCAGGCTTAACAGTAAATCATAGGGTAAATCGTTCTGGTCTAAAGAAAAGAAAGAAATAATATAGCGGATTTTGCCGTTCACACAAATCGGCGCACTGCAAGCGTCACCGCTGTGGCTGTCTTTAATCCACATTTCCGGACCGAACATTAAAAACGGTACATTATGTTCACGTGCAATGCTGATAGAAGAAGTGCCTACATCTTCCTCCAAAACGCGCATCCCCTGGATATCTTCGATAATGCGCTGGAAAAACGGCATTGCATAATTTTTGATAACATAACCGTTTTCGTCAATAAGCAGCATACTCAGATTGTGGATATTAAAATGCTGCTTGCTCTGTTCGTATAAACCATCTACATATTTAACAATAAATTCATGGGTCTTTTGGTGAGCAACAATTTCCTCACGGCTCAGCTTGTTGATTTTCGGCATCGTTTCGTGTGGCAGATTCATTGCGCGGCAACGCTGCCAGCTTTCTGCTACCCAAGGATGCACGTTAGGATCAACAATGCCTTCTTCCATAAATTTTTTGTAGTATAAAGCTAGTTTTTCCTTATTTCTTCTTTCTCTAATCATAACCTTTTCCTCCCCTAGCTGCCTTGGCAGCAATATTCCTTCAAGCTTCGCCGCCTGCTGTTAACACGTGACGAGCCCCGTAATAACAAATTTTCCAACAACCATCCTTTTTAGTTGTAGTTATATACATCCCATGTTTTCAGTTTGCTCAGCTGCTCGATGCTGTAATCAATATCACGCAATAAACGTGCCTTATCATGTGGTAAGGTTGCCGCTAATTGCACGTAATTGGAAACGTGGTTACTGCGGAACAGGCAGTGTCTGCCTTCTGGTAAATCAATATTTTCTATCATCAGTTTCAGTTCCTGCATTAAGCCTGCGGGAGAAAGCGGATTAAACTTACCCGCCTCATATTGGTCTAAAAGCTCGCTACCGCGATAAAGCATTAAACACAGCGCGCTCAAATGCGTCGGCTTAATAATATTAATTGCCTTTGCCGTGGCCAAAGCATGACGCTCGCTGCCTTCTTTACCGGCAATACCTAAAATAACCATCATGGAAAGCTTCATGCCGCTGGCAGTTACCCTGCGGCCTGCTTCTACCGCTTCTTCGCCGTTTACGCCTTTGTTGACAGCTTTAAGCGTAGCATCGTCGCCAGTTTCCATACCATAATACAAAAGCGTTAAGCCTGCTTCT
Source organism: Duodenibacillus sp. (assembly GCA_963654835.1). Classification (GTDB taxonomy): domain Bacteria; phylum Bacillota; class Negativicutes; order Acidaminococcales; family Acidaminococcaceae; genus Phascolarctobacterium_A. The sequence continues at coordinate 5,415 of CAVKDE010000099.1, forward strand.
TTGAGCTGGCGCAGTTCCTCTTCACTCTTACGCAGAATGTCCTTCGGTGCTGCATAGCTTGCTACACGCTGAAGCTTGGGAAACTGCTCTCGCAGTACCTGCAAAATTTTCAGCAGCTTTGCCGTCGGCAGGACAAGTGCATCACCATCTGCTAAAAATACGCGGCGAACTTTATTTTTGCCATAATGTGCTGCCAGTGCAATCTGACGGGAAATTTCTTCATCTTTTAAAAGCTGGAACGGCACACCTCTATACATATTGCAATAGGTGCATTTATTATGTGCGCAGCCACGCGTTACACGTAAAATAAAGCTGCGTGCCTCACTGGGAGGTCTAAATACTGGTGTATCATAAGAATCAAAAAACATTTCTACTATTCTACCTCACTTAACATACATGAAAATTGATTGATTTGGCGCCAGTTAGATATCTCAGAGATTGTGTAAAGTATAATACACTTTACTCTTATTATACTAAATTTTTTGCTGTTTGTAACGTGCAACTGAAAACTTTTTGTTACTTTTTTTACACAGATTTTGTGAAAGCGTGCAAGAGTGTAAAATAAAAAAGTCATGCAAATGACACACACATGCGTTATAATATACAAGTACTATAGGAAATGAGGCATTACACATGAAATTAATAAAAGTGATTTGTATATTAACAGCCTGCGCAGCGTTTTTTATAAATGGCTGCGCTACGCAGAGCAGTAAAAGTCTTGGCAGTGCGAATGTAAGCGTACCGACTTATGCTATTAAAGCTCCTGTCGCCGGCAAAATTTTAGGCCTTATCAGCGAAAAAGGCGAGCGCATCAGCAAAGGGCAGCCACTTTTTGCTATTGAAGATACTAAGCTGGACAAAGAAGTAAAAGATGCCGCTGCGCAGCTTGCCAAAGCC
>CAVKDE010000100.1:0-6278 GCA_963654835.1 Duodenibacillus sp.
TTACTGAACACATTTAAAAATTTGTACATAGAAATGTTAGGAAAGGAGCAGCAATATCTCATGGATAGAAGACAACAAAGAACACGTCAGGCCATCATTGATGCCTTTGTCATGCTTTTAAACAAATCAAATTACGAAAAAATCAGCGTTAAAGAAATTATTGACGCAGCCAATATTGGCCGCAGCACTTTTTACAGCCACTTTGAAACTAAAGAAGAGCTGGCGCGCGAGATCTGCAACGAATTATTTGACCACATCTTCAGCCATGTAATACCGCCCTGCTCCACGCATAATTTTTCTAACGTGCCGCAAAGCGCAGAAACGCGCATTGCGCACATTCTCTATCACCTGCGCGATAAAAAGCAGTATTACCTTGGCATCATTACGTATGACGAGAGCACGCTGTTTTTACGTTTCTTCCGCGATTATATGCTGCAAAAGGTAACAATTAAAACGACAGGCACCTATCAGGAATATATCCAGCGCGTCCCAGAAGATTTTCTTATCAGCAGCCTGACCAGCAGTTTTATCGGCATGGTGCGCTGGTGGTTTAAAAATAATATGCAGCCTGAGCCGGAGGTTGTCGCCAATTACTACATGGCACTCATCAACCCTGCCATCGCCGAATTTTCTACGAAGGAAAAATAAGCAGGTTTTGCATAATTTCTACCTATATTTGACTTATCCACGCTAATAGCATATAATTTATCTAGGTTTTAGTTAAATTAAAGTCAAAGGTGGAAAGAAAACTACATGAAAATCTCAACCAAAGGGCGTTACGCCCTGCGTATGCTGCTTGATCTTGCGGAACACCAACAAGACGGTTTTATCGCCCTCAAAGATATTGCAGCACGCCAAAATATCTCCAAAAAATATCTGGAACAAATTGTTCCTATCTTAAATAAGTCTAATATTTTGCAAGCTAACCGTGGCTTTCAAGGTGGTTATCGTTTAGTAAACCCGCCCCAAGAATATAGCGTAGGCAGCATCCTGCGCCTAACAGAAGGCAGCCTTACGCCTGTTGCCTGCCTGGATTATAATCCCGTGGGCTGCGAACGTCGTAATGACTGCATCACATTGCCGCTGTGGCAGGGTTTAAGCAAGGTTATTGCCGATTATCTGGATAACATCACCTTGCAGGATATTTTAGACAATTACAAAGCACGCAGCATTGATAACTATTCTATTTAAAGTAAAAATGCACGCTAAAGCAAAGACCTTGAGCAGATCACTTCATGCTCAAGGTCTTTTTGTATTAAAATTTTACAACGCACCCACAATTTTATGCGGTGTATAAAGTTCTTCCAAATATTTTGTATTCCATAATATTGCCTTCTTTCTTTATTTTATCACAGCCAGCGTAGCAGTAAAGTCCGTCGTCTGGCTGCTCAAAGTATCTAACCCTTGCTCCACAGACCCAAGATATACTAAATCGCTGCTGTATTTATAATCATGGTAAAAAATACAGATATTGCCCCAAGGCACATAAATGCACATATCGCCGGCTTTGGGTGCATGACCTTTAGGCGCGCCGTCAACATTGATTTTATTTTTCGGATAAGCGATTTTTTCCGTATTGTTAAAATCCTTAAATTCTAAATCTGTCGGCAGCTGCTCAAGAAGACGTTTGGTAGCGGCGTTATCTGCAAGCGTAATATTTACACTTTTTCCTGCTACCTGCATAGCAAGTTTGGTGCCTTGCGTAATATCTTTCTTAGCAGCTTGCGTAGCATTCTTTTCGCTTTGCGCCGCACTTTGCGCGGACGGCGCAGCAGGCGTTGCTGCTGCCTGCTTTTCAGCGCAGCCACTTACCATCAACATTAATGCTAATGCACTTAAAGCAAATAATTTCTTCATGTAATTTACCCCCTCGTAAATGTTTGATAAATTGGAGCTTGACGAGTTTAGTTGTAGCGTTTAGCCGAAGAGAAAGGCTCCCCTTGGGGGGAGCTGTCGCCGTCAGGCGACTGAGAGGGGTCTTGAAAATTTATGTTTTATCATGCCCCTCTCCGTCATCGCTACGCGATGCCACCTCTCCCCAAGGAGAGGCTCGTTTGCCAAGCACCCTACAAACTTCAATTTACCTTCCACCTCATTATATTCCCCTAAAACACTCCTCGTCCAATACTTATAATAACTTCCCCCTCATGCTTTTTTTGCATGACGCAAAAACTTGCGCTATAATATTGCCATAAAATTTTGCGCACTATATAAGTTCTGCGCTCCAAGCTGCAAAGGAGGCTCGCTATGAATTTTCGTATCCTCAAATACTTTCTCACCGTCGTCCGCGAAAAGAATATCACTAAAGCTGCAGAAATCCTGCATATCACCCAACCTACGCTCAGCCGCCAGCTCATGCAGCTGGAAGAAGAACTAGACGTGAAGCTTTTTGATAGAAGCCAACATAAATTCGCGCTTACGCCTGCAGGCCAATTCCTCGTACAACGCGCACAGGAAATTTTAGACATGGTAGAAAAAACTACGCTCGATATCCATGAGCAGGAAGTAAACCTCAGCGGCAGCATCACCTTCGGCGCAGGCGAACTGCAAACCATCACTATCTTAGCAAAAATTATCAAAGCTTTTCAGGGAAAATATCCGCAGGTAAGTTTTGATTTATTCACAGCAACATCTGATATCATCCGTGATAAAACCGAAAAAGGTTTGATTGATATTGCGCTTTTACAAGAGCCTATCGATACGGAAAATTATGATTACGTGCGCCTGCAAGAAAAAGAAGTGTGGGGCATCCTAATGCGCAGCGATGCTGAACTTGCCGTTAAAAAATTTATCATCCCCAAAGATTTAGAAGCTAAACCTATTGTGCTTCCCACCCGCCTACAGGTGCGCAGCGAAATTTTTAACTGGCTTAGCGGCGACATTGCTAAAATGCACTTTGTCGGCAGCTGTAACCTTTTAGGTAATACAGCTGCGCTCGTACAGCAAAATAATTATTATGCTATCACAATCCAGACACCGCTTACAGAAAACCACGCCTTTGCCTTTCGTCCGCTGCAGCCTGCGCTCACAAGCAATGTTGTGCTTGCGTGGCGACGCGGTAAACAGCAAAGCCTCGCCCTGCAAAAATTCATTGAGTTTGCAAAATGCTTTTTGAGCATAGAATAGGTGTACAAGATAAGTATTAGACATTTGAAAAGCACTCTCGCTATAATTTAGGTAGATAACCAAGCGTTATCTGCCTATTTTTTATTTAGGGGGTCATTATTTGTTTTCTAACCAGGATTTAAAAGCTATGATAATTCCGCTGTTTGTCGAACAGCTTCTTTTAGTGCTAGTCGGCATCGTTGATATATTTGTTGTCAGCCACGTCAGCGAAGCAGCAGTTTCCGGCGTCTCGCTCGTCAATTCTTTTAACATGATTTTTATCTTGCTGTTCGTCGCTCTCGCCTCAGGCGGTGCTGTTGTTATCAGCCAATACCTTGGCAAAGGAGACAAGCTTGCTGCAAGCAAAACTGCCAGCCAGCTTTTAACAATTTCCACTATTTTTTCACTTGTCATGGCAGCTGCAACCATTATGAATATCCGCCCGCTGCTTATGCTGCTCTTTGGCGAGGTAGAGCCTGACGTAATGAGCGCGTGCGTTACCTATCTTTGTGTTTCTGCTTATTCTTATCCGGCTCTTGCCATCTACAACGCCGGTGCGGCGATGTATCGCAGCTTTGGCAATACGAAGACAACGATGCAGCTTTCCGTCATCTCCAACATCATTAACTTTGTAGGCTGCCTTGTGGGCGTGTTCGTCCTGCATGCCGGCGTAGCAGGCGTTGCCTGGCCTTCGCTCATTGCGCGCACTTTTTCCGCAGTAGCGATAACCATGCTCTGTTTTTCCCCAAATATTCCTATCTGTTATTCGCTCAAAGATATTTTCTCCTGGCGCGGTGATTTACAAAAGAAAATTTTGCGCATCGCTGTACCTAACGGTATTGAAAGCGGTGTCTTCCAGCTCGTAAAAGTGGCACTTTCAAGCGTAGTGGCTCTCTTTGGCACATATGAAATCGCTGCCAACGGCGTAGCGCAAAGCATCTGGAATATTGCCTCACTCGTCTGCATTACAATGGGTCCTGTGTTTATCACGGTCATTGGGCAATGCATGGGCGCAGGTGATATCGACGCAGCACGTTATTATTTTAAAAAGCTCACAAAGCTCAATTTAATTCTTGCTATCGGCTGGAGCATTTTCACCTTTGTTTTAACAGTACTGCTCTTACGCTTTTATCCGCTCAGCGAACAGACGAAAGAGCTTGTTATCCAGCTCGTGCTGTTACATAACATTTTTAACGCCCTCACCTTCCCCTTCGCCGATCCTTTAGGCAAAGGCCTGCGTGCAACAGGCGATGTAAACTTTACTACTTTAGTATCACTTTTTACGACAATTGGTGTGCGGCTTATTTTTTCTTACATCTTCGCCCTGCATTGGAATATGGGCGTAATGGGCATTGCCTGGGCGATGTGCTTAGATTGGTTTATCCGCGGAATTATCTTCTGGTGGCGCTTTAAGAGCAACCGTTGGACACAGTTCCGTGTTATATAATTTAGTGTTTTTTTGAGGAGGATTTTTATGAACAGACGTGATTTTATCAAGGTCTCCATCGCAGGTTTCGGCACCGTGCTTGCCAGCGGAGCAGCTATTAATTTTTTCACTAAACCTGCTGCAACAGAAAATACTGCACCTATCGCCGAAGCAGCCCCAGCTGCCGATGGCAAGCAGCGCATTGTTGTTCTCACAGGCAGTCCGCATCGCAATGGCACTTCCGCCCTGCTCGCCGACAAATTTATTGAAGGCGCGCAGCAAAACGGTCACCATGTGTTCCGCTTCAACGCCGCCTTTGAAGATATTCATCCCTGCCGCGCGTGCAACGCCTGCAACCGTAACGGCGCCTGCATTTTAAATGACGCTATTGAACAAAAACTCATGCCCGAGCTGCTCAAAGCAGATATCATCGTGCTTGTCACCCCATTATATTATTACGGCATGAGCACGCAGCTGAAAACCTGCATCGACCGCTTCTACTCACATGTACGCAGCTTTGACGGCAAAAAATCCTTGCTGCTTACAACTGCCTACAACAGCGCAGGCTGGACTTTTGAAGCACTTGTAGAACATTACCAGACGCTTGTAAAATACATGAAGTGGCAGGATTTAGGCATGGTGCTCGGTTATGGCTGTGGCTCACGTTACAGCATTGAGCGCAGCGATTTTCCTGAGCAGGCGTTAAAACTTGGCCAGAGCGTAAAATAAGGAGGCAGCAAAATGAATATTGTCGTATTAACCGGTAGTCCGCATAGAAATGGTACAACCTCTGTTCTCGCAGAGCAGTTTATTAAAGGCGCAGAAGCTAAGGGGCACAGCGTTTTTCGCTTTGACGCTGCTTTTCATAACATTCATGGCTGCTTAGGCTGTGATGCCTGCGGCATGAACGGTCCCTGCGTGCAAAAGGATGACATTGAAAATGATTTGATTATGCGCCTTGTTAACGCAGATTTAATCGCGCTCATCACGCCTGTTTATTATTGGCACGTCAGCGCACAGCTCAAAACGTGCATTGACCGCTTTTACGCACGCACAGGACGCATCAGCGGTAAGCAAAGCGTGCTGCTCGCCGCCGCAGGCAGCGATGTGCCTTGGGCGATGGACAGCCTCACTAAATATTACGCCACGCTTTCGAGTTACATGCGTTGGCAAAACCGCGGCACTGTGCTTGCGCCCAATTGCAAAACACGCGAAGAAATTTTAAAAACAACTTATCCGCAGGCAGCTTATGATTTAGGTTACAAACTGTAAAAATACTTGACTTAGAGTTTTCTCTAAGTGCTAAAATAAAAATATATAATACGAAGGAGGTTCTTCATATGTTTGGTTTAGGTTTACCTGAATTAGTGCTCATTCTCGTTATCGGTTTAATTTTCTTCGGCCCGGGCAAACTGCCTGATATCGGTAAAGCTTTAGGCAAAAGTATGCGCGAATTTAAGCAGGCAGTAAACGAAGCTGATCCCAAGCAGATTGAAACAAAGGCAGAAACAAAAAATGATGCCGAGCAAGCAAAATAACGATATCTCCTACGATAAGGACATGACGCTCACGGAGCACCTGACGGATTTACGCAGCTGCCTGATAAAAAGTATTGCAGCACTTGTCCTTGGCACAGGCGTAAGCGTGTATTTTTTACAAAATATTATGGACGTACTAACAAGCAGTGCGCAGCAGCTGTATTATATGCGTCCTGCCGAAGCCTTTATGATTTATATGAAGGTAGCAC
>CAVKDE010000101.1:0-6248 GCA_963654835.1 Duodenibacillus sp.
CTTATATAGTCAAGAGGTTTATCATGAACGAAGAACTTTATTTTTCTCCAGCAGAATTAGCAAAACTTACAGGCATCTCCAAGCAACTTTTACTTTACTATGATAAAAATGATATATTTTCACCCACTTACGTTAATACAAATGGTTATAGATACTACAAGTTATCACAATATTTCTCACTACAGATAATAGTATCTCTCCGTAAATTAGGTTTATCACTAAAAGAAATTCAAACATACACTAAAAATAAAGATATCTCATCACTGCAAAAAATATACCAGCATAAATTAAAAGAATATCAGGACAAAATCACAGCCTTACAAAATTTAGAAAAAATAATTAAGCAAAAACTGCTTGCATTTGAACAAATCAAAGATTTACCATTGAATCAGATTTTACTAGAAATACAAGAAAGCGAATCATTATATATCAGTGAACCAATATCCTTTTCCCAACCTATAAAGCAACGCATGAAAATTCTAGCAAGCCATATGTTGCCAATTTTTTCTTGTGCTACATTTCATGATTATCTCATGGGATTTTTATATGACAGCAAAATGTTTTTATCGGAAACCAAATTAACAAATTACCACGTTTTCATCAAAGAAAATACTGAACTAAACTATAATAAAGCTAAGCACCACAAGAAAGAAAAAGGGTTATATTTAGTCTTATACGGTCATGCCAATTATGGAGTCATCAATAAAGAACTGTCACAAAAAATTATTAACTTCATAAAATTAAACTCACTTATACCGTTAAGTCCGGTATATATTTTCCCATTACGCAATTTTTGGTCAACATCTAATCAAAAAGAAGAAATCGTAAAAATCTGCTTACGTGTGAAATATAAAGATGGTATATAACAGTTGTACACTAGCAAGCAAATATCACCTCAACAAAAACAAAAACAAAAACGACTATCGTACTAACATTCAATACGATAGTCGCTCTTTTACTTATACAATAAATACGGCTTCACCTGCTGCGCGAACGCCGCACACTCTGTGCGCCAGCGCGCAAACACAGCCTCATTAGCCTCTGCCTCCTTACACAGGCGTAAGCTGTCCTCGCCCCAGGCAATATCCAGCTTAAAACCCTTGGCGCCGTAACCACGCTCAGGCGTTGTAATTTTATCAGGATACAAACGCATCAGTGTCTGGTAAATAACATATTGCAACTCCGCTACATTCACATGGCGCATATCCGTAATATAAAGCTCCACGCCCTGCACTAATTCGCCGCTATACGCCCCGTAGCGCGGCGTAAACGCTGCCTGGCGCACACCTGCACCAGCAGGAAGCACAGCGTTAAGCGCAGTTTTTAACTTCTCCGCATCCACAAAAGGCGCACCCACAAAAAAGAAAGGTTTCGCCGTACCCACGCCCACAGATAAATTACTATCGCCAATGCAGCCTGTCGCGCCATATAAAAAAGCAGTTGCTTCCGTTGGAATGAGAGGAGAAGTCATTACCCACGGCAGCTTTGTATCGCGCCAGAGCATATTACGATGCCAGCCAAGCATCGGTACAACCGTCAAATCGCAGTTAAGCTTCTGCGTGCTGTTGATAAAACGTGCAAACTCACCAATCGTCAGCCCATGACGCAAAGGCAGCTGATACAGGCCGATAAAACTTTCATTGCCAGCTTTTAAAACAGGTCCCTGTATCGCGCCGCCAAGAGGATTAGGCCTGTCCAAAACAACCACCTGCTTATGCGCCTTCGCGCATTCCTCCATAATATAGGCTAACGACGAAAAATAAGTATAGTGGTGGATACCCACATCCTGAATATCCACCACCATAGTATCAATCGCATCCAGCATCTCCTTAGTTGGTCTGCGCGTATCGCCGTAGAGGCTGTACACAGGCACGCTGTGATGCGTACTGCCCGAGAACTTTTCCCCCGCCGCCACAGCGCCGAACAAGCCATGCTCCGGCACAAAAATAGCCGTCAGATTATACTGCGCCTGCACCAAATCCACACTGCTATTAAGCCTGCTATCCACACCCGTCTGATTCGTAAACAGGCCCACACGCTTACCACTTAAAAGCTCCTGCTGCGCACTCTCACCCAAACGCTCCACGCCCAGCACCACACGTTCGCGGGCAAATCCTGTACTTACCAAAGTGCATAAACACATTAGTAATAGTAAAATCTTTTTCATACAAACACCTTTAATAATGCTAAACAAAAATGGAGATTTTATTATCTTCAAGCAACAATAAGAGTAATTTTTCAAAAGAGCAATTATAATATCATGGCGCGAATAAAAATTTTAGTAAATAAGTGTCTGGATTCACAGAAGTGTCGCAATTGTTTGAGCGATAAGCTTTCTTATCTGGCAAAATTTTTTTGCTTAGCGCGAGTTTTGCGGCACTTCGTATTGAATCCACACGAAATTTACGTTAAAAATTTTTCCTGAGCAGAACGATATTTAATTGCGATGTATTAATTCGTTGTGAAAGATAATAAATCTCCTAAAATAACCTACAATTTCTCTCTAAGATAAGCTTCCGCAGCCTTCAGCTGCACATCCACCGTAGCATCCTCCGGCAGCTCCACCACCTCATCCGGCTCAATACCAATATTATTAATGCACACACCAGAAGGCGTATAATACTTCGCCACCGTAATCTTCACCGCCGTACCGCTGTCTAAACGATACACAGATTGCACACTGCCCTTGCCAAAAGTTTTCACGCCGAACAGCTTGCCGCTCTGCGTATCCTTAATCGCCCCGGCCACAATCTCCGAAGCACTCGCGCTGCCATGATCAACCAGCACTGCCAAAGGATATTTCACCTTTTCCAGCTTAGAAGATTCCACATACTTGTTGCCATCCTTATCCACAACAGAAACAATCGGTCCCTTCGGCACCAGCATCCCGGCAACTTCCACGCCCGCATCAAAAATTCCGCCCGGATTACCGCGCAAATCTAAAATAAGCGCCTGCATTCCCTGCTGCTCCAGCTCATGATACTTTTGCGCAAAATCGCTGCCTGTGCTTTCGTTAAACACCGCAATGCGGATATAGCCAATCTTGCTATCCGGCAGAAGCTGGCCGCCCACAGAAGGATTTTTAATCTCCGCACGCGTCACGCTCACCTTGCGCAGCTTGCCTTCTTTATCCTTTAGCTCCAGCTCTACACTCGTACCCTGCTTGCCACGGATTTTATTGGCCACCTGCTCCATGTTCATATCACGCGTTGGCTGCCCGTCAATAGCCGTAATAATATCGCCGCTCTTAATCCCGGCCTGCGCTCCCGGGTTATCAGGCAATGCCGAAATAACCACATAATCATTCCCGCGCTTGCCAAACACAATACCAATGCCACCAAAAGTGCCACCAGTCATCTCACTAAGCTGCTGGTAATCTTTGCGGTTCAAATAAACTGTGTAGGGGTCGCCTACAGCTTCCACCATGCCCTTAATCGCACCGTCAAACAGCTGGTGGTTATCCACCTCACCGTTATAATTGCGCTTGAGCAGGTTCATCGTGCGCAAAAAGCGCACAGATTCAGAGGCACTGCCAGTCAATCTATTCAGCAGCACAGCCTCTGCGCCCATAACCACTACTACCGTCAGCAGCGCAGTCGCCAGGCAGCAAAGTGCTATCTGCCATCCTCTTTTTTTCAACACTTTCATTGCCTCCGTTTAAATTAAGGTAAATAATTCAGCGGTTCTGTCAGTTCGCCGTGCAAGCGCACTTCAAAGTGACAATGCGGTCCTGTAGAATAACCGGTGCTGCCTGCATAAGCAATCACTGTCCCCTTGTTAACATATTGGCCTTCGCCCACCGTCAGCGAATCATTATGTCCATAAAGCGTTACTAAGCCGCCGCCATGATCAATCATCACGCAGTTGCCATAGCCGCCCAGCCAACCGCTATACACAACTGTACCGCTATCTGCCGCCTGAATCGGCGTACCATAATCAACAGCGATATCCATACCGCTGTGATACTTAGTTGTACCAAAAATTGGGTGCGTTCTCCAACCGTAGTACGAAGTAATTTCGCCGTTACACGGCCACATAAAGCGACCTGTGCCGCCACGGCCTGCGGGAGCACCGCCACCGCTGTTTTCCATATTGCGCAGCATAGCAGTAATGTTCTCAGAAATAGCCAGCAGTCTGTCATATTCTGCCTGACTGGACTGCTCCTCTTCCTGCGCTTTATACAATACCTGCGCACGCTGCTCACGCAGCTTATTCACGCGCGCCTTCTTCTCTTCCAGCTCCGCCTGCGTTGCTTTGATTTCTTTCAGCTCTGCATCCAGCTGCTGTTTGCGCGCATTTATTTCCTCAGCATCTTTTTTCATCTGCTCCAGCATTGCTAAATCACTGCTGATTATTTTTTGCAAAAGATACATACTCGAAGAAAAATCACTAAAATCTTTCGCACCCAAAAGTACATCCAGATAATTTATCTGCCCGTTGATGTAAATATCACGCAAACGCTTGCGATAAATCTGCATACGTGCTTCTACCTCACGCTGCTTCTGCTCCAGCTGCGCCTGACTTTCATTGATTTTGCTCCGCAAAGCATCATTCTTTTGCTGCAAGCCATTGGCCTGTGCCTGCAAATCATTTAAGCTGCTCACAATTTCATCAAGCTGCGCGCTGGCGTTCTCCGCCTTTTGGCGTGCTTCTTCCTTACGCGCCTGCATCTGTTCCATCTGCTGCTTGACATCATTCAGCTCCGCGCGCTTATCCTCTACACTGCTGGCAAAGCCAAACGCGCCATAAAGCGGCGCACAAGCTATCAGCGCAGCAAGAGCAGCGCCCATCAGCCTTTTTTTCTGCATCAATAGCCGCCTCCTTATACGCGTAAGAACTTACGCAGGGAGATATAACTGCCCAAAGCACCAATGCCCATGCCTGCTGCCAATAAAAAGATCGTTACATAAAAAAGCAGCGGCGAAGCAGATAATAACGGCAAAAAAGCCAGCGTTGCATGAATACGCTCCAAAAGTGCTGCATAAATGCTGTTTAAGCACAAGGAAGCCAGCACTGCGCCAAAAAAGCCCAGCGTCATGCCCTCCAGAAGGAAAGGCCAGCGGATAAACCAATCCGTTGCGCCTACATATTTCATAATAATAACTTCCTTACGGCGGGCAAACACCGTCAGGCGAATAGTATTAGAAATAATAAAGAGCGTGGCCATCGCTAAAAAGATGACAAGAATAATACCGCCCACGCGTAAAATTTTCGTCAGCGAAAAGAGGTGTTCCACAACCTCCTGACCAAATTTAGCAGTTTCTACTTTAGGAATCTGGCTGATAGCAGGTGTAATCACTTTAATGCGCTCCGGGCCATCTACCTGCACTTCAAAGGAATTAGGAAAAGGATTTTCCTTGCCCAAGCTGTTTAAAAGCTGCTCCTGGTCGCCAAGACGCTCTTTAAAACGCGCCAACGCCTGCTGTTTGTTAATAGGCGTTACTTTGACAACGCCCGGCATTTTTTGCAGCTTTTCCTGCACAGCTTGCAGTTCCTCCGCATTGGCATCATCCTGCATATACACGGAAACCTGTACCTGGCTTTCCAAATACTGCGCCAAATTATTCGTGTTCAAAAAAATCAGCAGGAACATTCCCAAAACCAAAAGCGAAACTGCTACCGTAGAAATAGAAGCAAAACTCATAAAGCCGTTACGACGGATAGATTTATAAGTTTCTTTGATAAAATATTCCTTCGTACTAAAGCTCATAACCATATACCCCGTTTGCTTCATCGCGGACAATATGTCCGTTTTCTATAGCAATAACACGCTTGCCCATAGCATCTACAATTTCTTTATCATGTGTTGCCATGACAATCGTAGTCCCTGTTTCGTTGATTTCTTTAAAAATTTCCATGATATCCCAGCTCGTTTCCGGGTCAAGATTACCTGTCGGTTCATCCGCAATTACTAAAATCGGATCATTTACAATTGCCCGGGCAATAGCAATACGCTGCTGCTCGCCACCGCTCAGCTCATTAGGATAAGCATTAGCACGATGGCGCAGTCCGACAAGCTCCAGCACATTCAGCACGCGGCGTTTAATTTTGCGGCGCGGCGTTTCAATAACCTGCATCGCGAAAGCCACGTTTTCATAAACAGTGCGGTCAGGCAGCAGGCGATAATCTTGGAATATTATGCCCAGCTGACGACGCAGATAAGGAATTTCTTTTGACGTAAGCGATAAAATATCTACGCCATTAACAAAAATGCTGCCCGTTGTTGGCAAAACCTCACGGAACAGCAT
>CAVKDE010000102.1:0-6105 GCA_963654835.1 Duodenibacillus sp.
AACCGACCCTGCTTACTAATGTGACGAACGATATGCGTGTGGCACGTGAGGAAATTTTCGGGCCTGTGGCTGTAGTAATTAAATTCCACGATGAAGATGAAGTTGTCAAGATGGCTAACGATAGCGATTACGGCCTTGGAGGCGCAGTGTGGACTAAAGATATCGCGAAAGCTGTCCGCGTAGCGCGCAATGTGGAAACAGGGCGTATGTGGGTGAACACTTATAACCAGATTCCGGAACATTCTCCGTTCGGTGGTTATAAAACTTCCGGTATCGGCCGCGAAACCCATAAGATGATTTTGAACCATTATACACAAGTAAAAAATATTATGATTAATCTCAGTTATGCTCCTTCTGGTTTTTATCCCCAGGACTGATGATTAACTTAATATCATAAATTAAATGCTGCTTGCAAGGTTTTTGTCCGTACTCCTTGTGAGCAGTATTTTTATGTGGCAGAATGATTTTGGGAAAAAGAAAAACAAGATAGAGGAGAAAGCCTGGCGTTTGTAGAAATATAAATAATAAGAAAAAATGAATGGAGGCTTTAGCTATGAAGATTACGTTTTTAGGCGCAGCGCGCACTGTTACAGGCTCCTGCTACCTGCTGGAGGTGCAGGGACGTAAGTTTTTGGTAGATTGCGGTATGTTCCAGGGTTCAAAACTGATTAAAGCGATGAACGAGAAAAATTTTCTCTTCGACCCGACAGAGATTGAAGCTGTGGTGCTGACGCACGCCCACGTAGATCATAGCGGGCTTTTGCCAAAGCTGGTAAAGCAAGGCTTTCGCGGAGCGATTCACTGCACCAAATCAACGGAAGAACTGTGTTCTATCCTCTTGCCTGACAGCGCACATATCCAAGAGAGCGATGCGGAGCTGATGAACCGTAAAGGCTTGCGTGCAGGTAAAAAGTTTGTGGAACCTCTTTTTACGGTGGATGATGCTTATCGCGCAGTTAAACTGTGCAAAATCCATGATTTTGGCAGTACGTTCAGCGTGCTGCCGAACGTTACAGCAACCTTTAAGGTGGCAGGGCACATCCTTGGCTCCGCCTTTGTGGAGCTGCAGGTAAAGGAAGGCGCAGATACTACGCGCCTGATTTTCACAGGCGATATCGGGCAGCCGAACCAGCCGATTATTGAAGACCCTGCTACCGTCAGCGGTGCAGATTTTATCGTGACGGAATCTACCTATGGCAACCGTGTACACGAAGCCTACGATAAGGAAGGTGAGCTGGCGCGCATTATTAATGATACGGCAGCGCGTGGTGGCAACGTGATTATTCCGGCGTTTGCTGTGGGGCGTACGCAGGTGCTGTTATATTATTTCCAAAAACTGCAGGCAGAAGGGAAAATCCCTGAGCTGCCTATTTATGTGGACAGCCCGATGGCCAATAAGGCGACGCAGATTACGCTGACGAATCCGGATGAATATGACGAGGAAGCGCGTGCGCTTTATGCTATGCAGGGACGCAGGCTGGTAGCGATGCATAATTTGCGCTTTACGGCGACGGTGCAGGAATCTATGGCTATTAACGATACGCCGGGGAGCAAAATTATTTTATCTGCCAGCGGCATGGCGGATGCAGGACGCATTTTGCACCATTTGAAGCACAATCTGTGGCGTGAAGAGTGCAGCATTGTTTTTGCGGGCTATCAAGCAGAAGGCACGATGGGACGCAACCTTATTGAAGGTGCTAAACGCGTGAAGATTATGGGCGAAACCATTAGCGTGAATGCAAAAATTTATAATATGAAAGGCTTTTCCGCTCATGCGGATAAAGAGCAGCTGTTAGCATGGTTTGGCGGGATGAAGACGCAGCCTAAAGCCTATTTTGTAACGCATGGCGAGCTGGATGCGGCGATGGAGCTGGCAGATACTTTAGGCCGCAGGCTGGGCACGGCGACATATATTCCACATTTTGGCGATTGCGCGGAAATCCACGGGACGCAGTGGCAGCTGCATGAATCGGAAGTTGTGCAGGAAGAACCTGCTGCTATCGAACTGCGTGCTTATCTGCGCAGCATGGAGCACGAATACCTGTTGCAGCGCGCTAAAATTGAGCAGATTGTGGCGCGTGATGCAGGCAAAGCTTCTGCCATCCGCAAGAAGATGGAAAAACTGCGTAAGTATATGGATAAGCTGCTCAGCGACATTTAAATAAATAATTAAAGTTTTGTACTGCGCAAATAGACAAAATCCACTGTAAACAACACTGGAGAGTTTTGTTTAATAAAAAGCGACGAAAATGAGAAAAACAGGTTGACAGATAACACGCGTGTTGTTATAATATGAATAATTTCCACACTGTGGATAACAAAAAGTTATTGGCTGTGAACAGGAATAAGATAGCAACCCGTTTTAGAGAATCAGCGTTTGGTGCAAGCTGATAGAAGGAAGCTGTTTTTCTCACCTGGGAGCTTCGTTTCTGAAATAGTTTAGGAAGCGACGTTAGCTGCGTTAAGGCCTGGAGTACAATGTAGGGTGGTACCGCGTAAATTACGCCCCTATCGGTTTATTTAGTAAGCCGATAGGGGCTTTTTAATTTTTAAGGACGACGCAACGTGCCACTGGCAGATTCTGGTCGTTCGCTATTTTACAAGCAAAGGCGCTTATGAGAAAGGAAGTTGTTTTTATGAAATTAGCAAAGAAATTTACTGCTGCAGCTTTAATTGCTGCTATGGCTTTAATCGCAGGCTGCGGTGGCGGCGCAGATAAGAAAGCAGCTGCACCTGCCGGAGAAAAAGTTACCTTGAAAATGGCAGCACATCTGCCTGCAAGCCATCCGCTGGTTAAAGCAATGCAGGATTTGAAAACTAAAACTGCTGAAAAATCTGGTGGCACTGTGGATATCCAAATTTATCCCGCAGGCCAGCTGTTTAATGATAAAAATATGAACGACGCACTGATTAGCGGCGGTGTTGACCTGGGTTTGAACACTGTAGGCCGTTGGGCAAGCATTGTGCCGACGATGGACGTTTTTGACCTGCCGTTTTTGTTCCCGACTTACGAAAAAATCGGTAAGGCTGTTGATGGCGGCCTTGGCGATAAGCTGGGCGCAGAGTTGGAGAAAAAGGGTGTACGTCCTTTAATCTGGGCTGATTATGGCTTTGTACAATTTGCCAACAGCAAAAAAGCTATTAAAGCTCCGGAAGATTTTGACGGCCTGAAGATTCGTGGTTACAGCAAATATTCTACCGAAACTATTAAAGCACTGGGTGCTTCCAGCGTAACGATGGGCTCTGGCGAAGTTTACATGGGCATTCAGCGTGGTACGATTGATGGCCAGGTTTCCGGTACTACCGCAATGCGTGACCGCAAAATGTATGAGGTTACTAAATATTTAACTGTGACGAACCATGGCTGCCCTGAGTTCCTTTTAGCTATGAACGATAAATCCTATGCTAAGCTGAATGATGCACAAAAGAAAGCCTTGACCGATGCTGCGAAAGAAGTACAGCAATCTATCCGCGATAACGCGAAGAAGGAAGACCTGAAAGCTTTGGAAGATTTGAAGGCTAAAGGCATGGAAGTTTACGAAGTTCCTGAAAGCGAACTGCAAAAATGGCGTGATGCTACTAAAGCAACCTGGGATCAATTTGTCAAAGAAAACGGCAAAGTTGGCCAGGAGCTGATTGACATCTGCATTAAATAAGAATCCTTGAAGAAGCGAGTGTGATTATTGGTGGAAAAGTTTCTGCTTATTTATGAAAAATTTTTAAAGGTGCTGACCAATCTTGTTGGCGTTATTGCAGGCCTGCTTGTAATGTATTGCGCTTTCAGTATTGTTTGGGAGGTTATCGCTCGCGGCGTATTGAATTCGCCGACAGAATGGGTAATGGAAATTTCCACCTACTGCATCCTTATCGCAGGCTTTTTGGGGATGGGCGTTGCCTATGCCGGTAAAAAGCACATCCATGTGGATATTTTCGTTTCCAAAATGTCGCCGAAAACTTTGACTTATGTAGAAGTTTTTACTTCGCTGCTAGGCATTTTTTACAGCTACATTTTTATGGTTTATTCCTGGGATATGGCAATGCTGTCTTTGGAACTTAACAACTGCGCACCGTCAACTTTAGGTACGCCGCTGTGGATTCCGCAGATTTCTATGCCGATTGGTTTTGCGGTGTTGTTCTTGCAGATTATCCGCACGCTGCTGGAGGATATTATTAAGATTAAAAATAACGATTTTACAAGAGATTTCGAGAAGGAGGTAAGTAAATAATGATTGTTGGTTTTACTGTCTTACTTCTCGTGCTGCTTGCTTTGGGCCTGCCTGTAGCTTTTGCACTTGGCCTTGGCGGTGTAAGCGGTATGCTGGCGTTTATGGGTGGCGAGAGTGCGCTCAACCAGCTGCCGATTTTAGGCTATAAATCACTGGATGATTTTGTACTGACGGCTGTGCCGATGTACATTTTGATGAGCCAGATTCTTTTAACAGGCAAGGTTGGCAACAATCTTTTTGAGCTGGCCAATAAGTGGCTGCGCCATCTGCCTGGCGGTCTTGGCATTGCGACGGTTATGGCGTGTGCTATCTTTGCCGCGATTACCGGTTCTTCTGTAGCCTGCGCTGTTACCATTGGCGCGATTGCGATCCCGGAGATGCTCAGCCGTGGCTACGACCGTCCGCTGGTTTTAGGTGCTGTGGCGGCGGGTGGTACGCTGGGTATTTTAATCCCGCCTTCCATTCCGATGATTCTTTATGGTGCAATTACGGATGAATCCATCGGCAAGCTGTTTATGAGTGGTGTTGTGCCTGGCGTGATGATGACCGTGATGATTATGGGCATTGTTGTTTACCGTTCGCGCCATCTGGAGCGTGAGGCTGCTGCCAGCTGGGGTGAGCGCATGGAAGCATTGCGCAAAAACTTCTGGGGTCTGCTTTTGCCTATTATTGTTGTTGGCGGTATTTATACCGGTATTTTTACGCCGACGGAGGCTGCCGGTATCGGTACAATTTACAGCCTGATTATTACTTTCTTCATTTATAAGAGCTTAACGCTGCGTGATCTGCCGGGAATTTTAAATGATACTATTAAAACTTCCTGCATGATTTTCGCGATTATGATTGGTGCAACGCTCTTTGGTTTTGTGCTGACGATTTTGGATGCACCGCAGGCACTGACGAATTATGTTGTTAGCCTGGAGGCAAGCAAGTGGTTAATCTTCATTATGATTAATATTTTGCTGCTGTTTTTGGGCTGCATTCTGGAATCTGTTTCTATCATCTTTATTACGCTGCCGATTTTGTTCCCGCTGATTACGCAGCTTGGCTTTGACCCGATCTGGTTTAACGTAGTTATGCTGCTTAACCTGGAGCTGGCGTTGATTACTCCGCCGGTAGGCATGAATTTGTTTGTGCTGCAAGGTATCAGCCCGGATAGCAAGATGACGGATATTATTAAGGGCGTTATTCCGTTTGGTGCGGCGATGGCGCTGGAGATTTTTATTCTTTGCTTGTTCCCGCAGCTTGCTACTTGGCTGCCTAACGTAGTTAAATAGAAGAGAAATTGGCGACTAACGGAAGGGTTTTGCAAATAAGCCTCTCATTGGGGAGAGGTGGCATCGCGTAGCGATGACGGAGAGGGGATTTATCTAACATAACGAAAAGTGCAGACCCCTCTCAGTCGCCTTGCCGGCGACAGCTCTCCCCAATGAGAGCCTATCACGTTAGCGAACATTTTGCCAACCGCCAATCTATTCTTGCCTAGAAAATTTTATTGACAGCGAAAACGAAAAAGCATATAATAATTTAGTAATACCGTAGAAGGATGCGCTTGACAAGCATCCTTCTTCTTGTCTTTTAATGAATGAAGGAGAGAATTAACCCATGATTAGAAATGATATTCGCAATATAGCTATTATTGCCCACGTTGACCATGGCAAGACTACCCTGGTTGACGCAATGCTGAAGCAAAGTGGCATTTTCCGCGCTAACGAAAAGGTAGAAGAGCGCGTAATGGATTCCAACGCTTTAGAGCGTGAACGTGGCATTACCATCCTGTCTAAAAACACTGCTGTTATGCACGAAGGCGTAAAAATCAACATCCTTGATACCCCCGGCCATGCTGATTTCGGTGGTGAGGTAGAGCGCGTGTTGACCA
>CAVKDE010000103.1:0-6050 GCA_963654835.1 Duodenibacillus sp.
GGTGCATCCTGCTGCGGGCAATTATAGCGGTACGCTGGTTAATGCGCTTTTGTATCATTGTAAAAATCTTTCTGGTATCAACGGCGTTATCCGCCCTGGTATTGTGCATCGCTTAGATAAGGATACCAGCGGTATTATGATTTGTGCGAAAAACGATGCTGCGCATTTATCACTTTCGCAGCAGATTCAGGCCAAAACTGCGCAGCGCACTTATCTGGCGGTAGTACGCGGCAATATCAAAACGGATAGCGGTGTTATTGAAACGCTGATTGCGCGTGATAAAAATGACCGCAAGAAGATGGCTGTGGTAAAAGAAGATGGCCGCAATGCGGTGACAGAATACGAGGTACTGGAGCGTTTTGGCAAATACACTATTGTGCGCTGCAAGCTGCGCACAGGGCGCACGCACCAGATTCGCGTGCATATGGAGTATTTAGGCTATCCTCTTGTAGGTGATCCCAAGTATTCACCCATGAAAACGCCGTTTGCGATTAAGGGGCAGGCCCTTCATTCACAAACTTTGGAGTTTACTCATCCGCGCACGGGCGAACGCCTGCGTTTTGAAGCTCCTCTGCCTGAGGATATGCATAAAATTGTCACTCGCCTGCGCCTGGGACAATTTAACTGATTAGACCATCTTGATCTGTGGTGCTCTTTAATTGAGGAAAGCTGGCAGGTCGTAATTTATAAAAATATGAGGTGACCCAAATGAGTAATTTTGTTAAGAAAAATGTCATTATGGATGCAGAAGCTATGCGTCGTGCTATCGTTCGTATTTCCCACGAAATTATTGAAAGAAATAAAGGCGTTGAAAACGTTGTCCTCGTTGGTATCCGTACCCGTGGTGTGCCTATCGCTGAACGTCTGGCTAACGCTATTAAAGATATTGAGAATATAGAAATTCCTGTTGGTATGCTGGATATTACGCTGTATCGCGATGATTTGTCTACCTTGGCGTATAATCCGATTGTGCATGGCACAGAGATTGATTTGGATTTAAACGGTAAGACTGTTATCCTTGTTGATGATGTACTGTATACCGGTCGCACTATCCGTGCTGCTTTAGATGCGCTTATTGATATGGGTCGTCCGAAGGCTATTCAGCTGGCGGTTTTAATTGATCGCGGTCATCGTGAGCTGCCGATTCGTGCTGATTTTGCAGGCAAGAATGTGCCGACTTCGCATAAAGAGGCGATTAATGTTTATCTGGCGGAAGAAGATGGCATTGACGAAGTGGCCATTGGCGATGTCGAGAATTAAAAAATCGTAATATATATTCCTTCGCAAGTGCCGCTTTCTTAACGCCCGCTGCAGGCGAAACCATAACGAAATTTCGGTACAATTTGTTCGCGGATAACAGTGTGTTCCGTACCCTCATTTCTATGGTTTCATGCCTTGGCGTGCTAAAAGCGTCAATCTTGCTACGGAATATAATATTACTTTTTGGAGGAGTAAAAATGCAGCAGGTTGAAAAAATGCGTAATGCCGCTTTGGGGGCGACGGTAGTGAAGAATTTTGCCCGTCGCGGCTTTGAGGCGTATTACTGCGAGGATAAAGAGGCAGCCTTAACGAAAGCTTTGGAGCTGATTCCGCAGACGGATGTTGTTTCCTGGGGTGGTTCTGCGACTATTGCCGAAATTGGTTTGCAGGACGCAGTGAAAAAACGTAACCCTGTTATTGACCGCGACACTGCAACTTCACCAGAAGAAAAGCAGGAAATTATGCGTAAAGCTTTGCTTTGTGATACTTTTATCATGAGCAGCAATGCGGTTACTAGCGATGGTCAGCTTATCAATATTGATGGCAATGGCAATCGTGTGGCAGCATTGTGCTACGGGCCTAAGCAGGTAGTTGTGATTGTAGGCATAAATAAAATTGCCGGTTCTTTTGAAGCAGCGATGGACAGGGCGCGCAATATTGCCGCACCGATTAACGTGCAGCGTTTTGCAGGTGCAGCTACGCCTTGTGCTAAAACCGGTTTATGTGCTGATTGTCAGTCATCTGATAGTATTTGTGCACAGTTTGTGGTTACACGTCGCTGCCGCCCGGCGGGACGCATTAAAGTTATTGTTGTGGGCGAAAAGTTAGGTTTTTGATTTTGAGGGGAGTTGTGCAGCGTAGTCTGCACTGCTCCCTTTTGTCGTTTTAAAAGAGAAAGCAGGTGCAAAAATGGCTCGTACAGTTATTTTATTATTAGATTCCTTTGGTATTGGCTATGCGCATGATGCCGAAAAATATGGCGATAAGGGTGCCGATACGCTCGGACATATTACGGAATGGTTTACGAAAAATCCGCGCGAAGATGGTAAGATTAGGCCGCTGGCACTGCCAAATTTAGCGCAGCGCGGACTGGAGGCAGCAGCGGAGCTAAGCCGTGGCACTAAGCTTGCCCATCCTTTAGGTGCAGCGCACACGATTGGTGCGTATACCTGCGCGCAGGAAGTGAGCCGCGGTAAGGATACGCTGAGCGGTCATTGGGAAATCAGCGGTGTGCCTGTGGATTTTGACTGGGGTTATTTTCCTGATGTGCCTAAGTGCTTTCCGCAGGATTTGGTAGCAAAGCTCATCGAGCAGGGGAATCTGCCCGGTGTTTTGGGCGAGTGTCACGCCAGCGGTACAGAAATTATCAAAGAACTGGGCGAGGAGCATATTAAGAGCGGCAAGCCGATTATTTATACTTCCGCCGACAGCGTGCTACAAATTGCTGCGCATGAGGAAGCGTTTGGCTTGGAGCGTCTTTACGCTTTGTGCAAGTTGGCGTTTGAACTGGTGCGCCCATATAACATTGCCAGGGTAATTGCCCGCCCCTTTGTTGGCACTTGCGCTGCTGATTTTGTGCGCACGACGAACCGCCATGATTACGCTGTGCCTGCGCCGCAGGCGACGCTTTTGGATAAAATGGTGGCAGCAGGTGGCAGTGTGTATGCGGTGGGTAAGATTGCCGATATTTTTGCGCATCGCGGAATTACGAAGCATTACGCTGCCGGTGGCTTGGAAAAGCTGGTGGAGGCGACGAAGCTGGCTATAAGCGAAGCACCTGCAAGCAGTATTGTGTTTACAAATTTTGTGGATTTTGATTCTTCTTACGGTCATCGCCGTGATATTAAAGGGTATGGTGAGGCTTTGGAATATTTTGACCGCCGTCTGCCAGAGATTACTGCGCTTTTAAAACCAAGTGATTTGCTTTTGATTACGGCAGATCATGGTAATGATCCCAGTTGGACGGGGACAGATCACACGCGTGAAAAGATTCCTGTATTATTTTCTGGTGCTGGCACTCAATGCAGGCAGCTTGCACCTATGCATACGTTTGCGGATATTGGGGCGACGATTGCGGAGTATATGCATTGCGGGCCGACGTTTACAGGTAAGGCGGTACAGTTATGAAACATTATGCTGAATTAAACGAAGTTCTTTATCACGTTGGCTTTGCGGCGAAAGCTTTAGAGGGCGCAACTATTGCTGTGCTTCCGGGAGACCCGGGGCGTGTGGAGCCTTTAGCTGATTCTTTAGGTGAGAACGCGCATTTTCTTGCGAGCCATCGTGAATATACGAGCTTTTTGACGTATATTAAAAAGCAGCCTGTTTTGGTGTGCTCTACGGGTATGGGCGGGCCTTCTGTGGCGATTTGTCTGGAAGAGCTGGCGCGTATGGGCATTAAACAGGTGATTCGCTTTGGCACAACGGGTACAATTCAGGAATACGTTAATTTAGGCGATATTATTATCAACAAGGCAGCGGTGCGTTTAGATGGTACTTCTCATCACTATGCACCGGGTGAGTTCCCCGCCGTTGCGGATTTTGATGTGGTGACGGCTTTGGTGGCAGCGGCGAAGAACGCAGGCGCTCCCTATCATTTGGGCATTTCTGTTTCTAGTGATACATTCTGGCCTGGGCAGGAGCGTTATGACAGCTTTACAGGTTATGTGCCGCTTAAATTTCAGGGAACAATGGCAGAGTGGAAAAAGCTTGGCGCATTGAATTACGAGATGGAAACTTCGGCACTTTTTGTAGTGTCGCAGGCTTTAGGGATTAAAGCTGGCGCGGTGTGCGGTGTGGTTGTAAAACGCACGCAGAGCGAGAGCGTAGCACCAAGTGACGTGTATGACAGAGCTTTTGCCTTTATGGTGCAGGTGACAGTGGGCGCGGTGGAGCTTTTGCTTGACAAGTAGCAAAGGAGGCTTGGCTATGCTTTTAGGTATAGATGTGGGCGGTACGTTTACTGATGCGGTAATATTAGATGGCAGCGAGGTTATCGCGCAGGCTAAGCGCGCAACAACGCATGAGGATGTATTGCAGGGCGTTTTGGCAGCACTGGATGCGGTGCTTGGCTCTGCTGATAATTCGCAGCTTACGCGCGTAGTTATCTCCAGCACGATTGTGACGAACGCATTGACGGAAGGTAAGCTTGCTCCCGCAGTTTTGGCAGTTATCGCAGGCCCGGGCATGAACGTAGAGGGGCATTTGCCGGTAAAGCCTTATTATTTGCCCGGTTATGTTGATCACCGCGGCAAGATTACAGCACAGCTGGATTTTTCTAAGACGCAGGCCTTGCTGAAAAAAGTTCAGGGCGGTGTGTGCGCAGTGAGCGGCAAGTTTTCCGTGCGTAATCCGCAGCTGGAGTTTCAGGCAGAATATGAGCTAAAAAAATGCGGCTACGAAAAAATTTTTCTTGGCAGTGAACTGAGCGGCGAGCTAAATTTTATCCGCCGTACTAATTCTGCGTATTTTGCAGCGCAGGTGTATAAATTATTTGTGCAGTTTTGTGCGCGTGTAGAGTGTGCCTTAAAAGAGCGTGGAATTAGCGCGCCTGTGCATATTTTAAAGGCGGATGGCGGCACGCTGCCTTTAGCTGTGGCGTTAGAGCAGCCTGTGGAGGCTGTGTTTACCGGTCCTGCTGCTTCTGTATTAGGCATTGAAGCTTTGGCTGCCCCGAAAGTGAACAGCATTTCTTTAGACGTGGGCGGAACAACGACGGATATTGCGTTCTGGGAAAATGGCTTGCCGCTGATGGCGAAGCGGGGAGCGAAGATAAACGGTTATCCTACAGCTGTGCGCGCCTTTCATATGCGTAGCGTGGGCATTGGCGGCGACAGCAGGATTTATAAAACAAGCGCAGGTTACGTGGTTGGCCCGGAGCGTGAAGGTCCTGCAGCTGCCGTAGGCGGCAAAATAGCGACACTGAGCGATGCGCTCATCGTAAGTGGTTACGTGAGCTTTGGCGATGCAATAAAAGCTAAAGAAGCCATTGCTGCCTTAGGCGGCGAGCCTGAAACAGAAGCAAAGAAGATTGTGGCCAGTGCCGTAACGCAGATTAAGCAGACGATTTGCGAGATGCTGGAAGAATGGGCGAAGCAGCCTGTTTATACCGTGGATGACGTTATCCGTGGCACGGAATTTATCCCTGCGCAGCTTATTGGCGTGGGCGGCGGTGCGCCTGGCTTAGTTAAAGCCTTGGGTGAAGCGATGCAGCTGCCTGTAGAAATTCCGCTGGGTGCTATGGTGGCGAACGCTGTGGGTGCAGCAGTAGCACGCCCGACGCTGAGTGCAGGACTGCGTGCGGATACAACAGATGGCTATTACATTATTCCGGAGAGCGGGCGCAGGGAGCGTTTGCCGCGCACGTTCAATAAAGCGGTAGCTATGGAGCTGCTCGCAAGCTGGCTGCGGGAGCAGACAGCGTCGTGGCAGCTGCCTGATGATAAGGTGGAGCTTATCAGCTACGAACATTTTAACACGGTGCATGGCTATTATGACACTGGCGATATCTATAGTCTCAGGATGCAGCTGGCACCAGGCATTTTGCACAAAGTTCAGGGCAGGGAGGTGCGCTTTGATGGCTAAAAATACCTTGGGTTTAGTTTTCTTCCCTGCGTTTGACTGGATGATAAGTAAAGGCCATCCTGAAAGGCAGGAGCGGCTTTTATATACGCGTGACCAATTGGAAGAAGAAGGCCTTTTTGATTGCGAAGAGATTAAAGAATATCGTCCGCGGTTGGCGCAGCTTAATGATTTACAGCGCGTGCATATCGGTGTGCCTAATATTGCAC
>CAVKDE010000104.1:0-5828 GCA_963654835.1 Duodenibacillus sp.
TTGCCTGAGGGCGTGAAGGATGATATCAGTTTAGTTAAGGCAATTAAGCAAGTAAAGGGGTGGAAGTAATGCTGACAGATATTACGTTAGGACAATATTTCCCAGGAAATTCTTTCATCCATCGCTTAGATCCGCGTACAAAAATTTTGGCAACGATTATCTATATTATTGCGATTTTCTTTGCCAATACACCGCTGTCTTACGGAATTTTAACGGCTTTTGCTGCTGTAGTTATTTTAATTTCCCGCGTACCCTGGATGCTGGTATTTAAATCTTTAAAACCGATCTGGATTATTGTTATTTTGACGATGCTTATCCATATGTTTACTGCGCCTGGTGAGCACGTGGTGTGGACGTGGAAATCGCTGAGCATTACAGCAGAAGGTATTGATATGGGCGTGAAGATGGCAGTGCGTTTGATTTTGCTGCTGCTATTTTCTTCTGTACTGACCTTTACCACTTCGCCGATTGTGCTGACGGATGGTATTGAAAATCTGCTGCGCCCATTTAAGAGCGTGGGTGTGCCTGCGCATGAGCTGGCGATGATGATGACTATTGCGCTGCGCTTTATTCCTACTTTATTAGAAGAAACTGACCGCATTATGAAGGCGCAGACAGCGCGTGGTGCGGATTTTGCCAGTGGCAATATTTTTGAGCGTATGAAGAATATGCTGCCGCTTTTAGTGCCTTTGTTTATCAGCGCATTCCGCCGTGCGGATGAGCTGGCCGTGGCGATGGAAGCACGCTGCTACCGTGGTGGTGAAGGCAGAACAAGGATGCACGAGCTGGCTTATAGCAGCCGTGATTATCTGGCGTATGTGTTAGTTATTGCGTTGGCAGTGCTTTTGGCAGTGCTGCGCTGGGGGAACATATGCGGACAATAAAGTTGGTTGTGGCCTATGATGGCAGCAGCTATCATGGTTTTCAAAAACAAAAGGATTATGTAACTGTACAGAGCGTGCTGGAAGAGGTGCTGGAAAAATTGTGCGGCGAGCGCGTTGTGACAGCAGGCAGCGGGCGCACGGATGCTGGCGTCCACGCGCTGGCGCAGACGGTAACTTTTACGACGAATGGACGCATTCCCTGCGCGAACATGGTGCGTGCGGCAGCAAGCCTTTTGCCTAAAGATATTGTGCTTTTAAGCGCAGAGGAAGTGCCTGAAGGCTTTCATGCACGCTTTAGCGCGCAGTGGAAAACATATCAATATAAAGTGCTGGTAAATAAACATGCGAACCCGTTTATGGTGCGCTATGCCTGGCAGCTGCGCACAGAGCTTGATATCGTGCGCATGAACAAAGCGGCGCAGCTTTTGCTGGGCACGCATGATTTTAGTGCTTTCCGCAGCAGCGGCAGCGTCAAAAGTTCGCCGATTAAGACAATTTACGCTGCGAGCTGGGAGCAAAAAGGTGAAGAGCTGGTGTTTCGCATCAGCGGCGACGGTTTTTTGTATCACATGGTGCGCAACATTGTATGGTCGCTCGTACAAGTTGGTGCGGGCAAACGCACTGCGGCGGATTTCGCAGCGGAGCTTGCGGCGCAGCGCTGTGAGTTTTTAAACGAACCTGCGCCGGCACAAGGCCTGTATTTGGAAGAAGTTGGCTATACGCCGCACGAAAAATGCTAAAAATTTAACAAAAACGCTTGACTTATCCCTTGCATTTGCGTATAATATATCTACGTGATTTTCCGCTTGATTTCACTAGCCCCGAAATACGGTGAGAAGATCGCAACGAACTGTATATTTGGAAAATTTCTAGGAGGGACATAAGCGATGAAATCTTTTATGGCTAACCCGTCTAACATCGAACGTAAATGGTTCGTTGTTGACGCAGCTGATAAAACTCTGGGCCGTCTGGCTGCAGAGGTTGCAAAAGTCCTGCGCGGTAAACATAAACCGACTTTTACCCCGCATATGGACACCGGTGATCACGTAATCATTATCAATGCAGATAAGGTTGTTCTGACCGGCAAAAAACTTACTCAAAAAGTATATTTCCGTCATTCCGGTTATCTCGGTGGCGACAGCTATGTAAAAGCTGGCGACATGCTGAAGAAAAACCCTGTAAGAATGGTAGAGCTTGCTGTTAAAGGTATGATTCCTCATAACAGCCTTGGCGCAGACATTTTCTCCAAACTTCATGTATATGCTGGCAGCGAACATCCGCATGCAGCTCAAAAACCTGAAGTAATGGAAATCAACGTAAGATAATATCCGGGAGGGAACAAATAAATGGCAGTAGTTACTTATAACGCAACTGGTCGTCGTAAATCTTCTGTTGCTCGCGTTCGCCTGGTTCCGGGTGAAGGCAACATCGTTATTAACGACCGTGAATTAAACCAATACTTTGGTCTGAAAACTTTAGAGCTGATTGTTAACCAACCGCTCGAAGTTACTGAAACCAAAGGTAAATATGATGTACTCGTTAACGTAAATGGCGGCGGTATTTCCGGCCAAGCTGGTGCTATCCGTCACGGCATTGCTCGCGCACTGCTGAAAGTTGACGCTGAATTCCGTCCTGCTCTGAAAAAAGCAGGCTTCCTGACTCGCGACCCGCGCGAAAAAGAACGTCGTAAATACGGCTTGAAGAAAGCTCGTAAAGCTAGCCAGTTCTCTAAACGTTAATTTTTGGATTTACTGCGCAAGCACCAATCACAAACAAATCGCACAAAGGCCCCGCATCGCAAGATGTGGGGTTTATTGTTTTGCGGAGCAAGTGCCTAGCTGTAAGTTTCTTTACACATTTGTGCGTAAAAAAATAAAAAAACACTTTATTTATTTTTTTACTTGCCAAAAACCTACAAAGATTGTATACTAAGCAGAATTAGTGCTATAAATTACGCACATTATTTATTTTCATTATAGGAGGGGAAAGTTTTGTTCTCTAATATGTTTTTCTACATGTTTATCTGCCTGCTTTTGTTTGGCATTGGCGACGTATTGGGCGTTGCAACAAAAGCGAAGGTATCGGCTGTATTTGTCAGCCTGATGTTGTTCTTAGTTGGTTTTATGACAGGTATCCTGCCGCCGGATATTATCAAACTGGCCGGTCTTACTGATGTAGGCAAGTGGTCTTTGATTTTCGTCGTATTCAGCATGGGTACAAGCCTGAACATTAAACAGCTGATTGCTGAATGGCGCACTGTGCTGACTGCTATTTTATCTATGGTTGTTTTGATTGCCGGCAGCGTTGTGCTGATTCCTGTAATCGGTTTTGAAGAAACTATTGTCAGCATTCCTATCATTAACGGTGGTATCGTTGCTACCCAGATTATGACGAGTGCTGCTATGGATAAAGGCTTTGCTATGGCTGCTGCGCTGGGTACTGTGCTGTATGCTGTACAAAAATTCTTTGGTACTCCTGTTGCTTCTTATTTTGGCCTGCGTGCTGCTAAAGACGCTTTGGAAGAATATCGCCGTACCGGTGTTAATCCCAACGCTCCTAAAGAAGAAGTACACGCTGGTGAAGCTCCGAAGCAGACTTTCTTTGAAGCACATAAAAAATTCTATGGTCCTTTCGCTTCTTTAACTATTGCTGCTCTGTTTAGCTGGCTAGCATTTACCATTGGTAAATACACTGGCTTGAGTGCTACTATCTGGGCTTTGATTTTAGGTGCTATTATGGGTAGTACCGGTCTTGTTCCGCCTAAGATTCTGGATCATGCAAAATCTTCCGGTATTTTCAACGTAGGCGTATTTGCGGTAATTATTCCTTCTCTGGCAAAAATTAAAGCCAGCGATTTACTTGTATTAAGCTTTAATACCATTATGGTATTTATCGTTGTCTTTGTTGTACTTTTCCTGTTCTTCTATATCCTGCCGCTGTGGAAAATCCTGGGTAACAAAAACCTGGCTATGGGCGTTGCTGTAATGCAGCTTTTAGGTTTCCCTGCTACTTATCTGGTTGCTAATGAAATTGCTATCGCAACAGGTGAAACGGAGGAAGAAAAGCAGGTCGTTAACGATGCTATTATGCCTAAATATCTTGTAGGCGGTTTTGCTACTGTTACCACTTTCTCGGTAATTACTGCCGGTATTTTGGAGAAATTCCTGTAATTTTGTAAAGGAGAATCGCAATGTTTAAATTTGATGCACAAAATTATCCGTATGCTTCTAAACGTAGCGTTGTTTATGCTAAAAATGGTATGGTTTGCGTAGGTAATCCTACCGCAGCTTCCGCCGGTTTGCAAACTTTGCTGAAAGGTGGTAACGCCATTGATGCTGCTATCACCGTGGCAACCTGCCAGCCTGTTGTTGAGCCTACAGGCAATGGCCTGGGCAGCGATTGCTTTGCCCTTATCTGGTACAAAGGCAAGCTGTATGGCATGAACGGCAGTGGTCCTGCGCCGATGGCTGCTTCCATCGCTGCTTTGAAGGAACGTGGCTTTGATAAGATTCCTCCTTATGGCGTTGAACCGATTAATGTTCCCGGTGCTGTGGGCGCGTGGATGGAAATCCATAAAAAATTCGGCAAGCTGCCTATTAAAACTGTTATGGAGCCTTCCATTAGTTATGCAGAAAACGGCTACCCTGTTTCTCCTAACATGAGCCGTCTGTGGGAAGAAGCTGATGGTTTCTATACCAAATATAAAGACAGACCTGAATTTAAAGGCTGGTTTGATACCTTTGAGCCGAATGGCCACTGGCTGCAGCCGGGCGAAGTTTTCAAAAACCCGGATATGGCAAGAAGCCTGCGCTTAATTGCTGATACTTATGGTGATGCTTTCTATAAAGGTGAGCTGGCAGATGAAATTGATGCTTTCTTTAAGAAACATAATGGTTTCTTGCGCAAGAGCGATTTGGAAGCATACAAGCCTGAATGGGTTGAACCGCTGAGTGTAAATTACCGCGGTTATGATATTTGGGAGCTGCCTCCTAATGGTCATGGTATTACTGTACTTATGGCTTTGAACATCCTTAAAGGTTATAACTTCACCGAGCGTGATACTGTAGAAACTATGCATAAACAAATCGAAGCTATGAAGCTGAGCTTTGTTGATACTAAAGAATATGTTGCTGAACCTTCCTACATGAAAGTTACGGCTGAGCAGCTGTTGA
Source organism: Duodenibacillus sp. (assembly GCA_963654835.1). Lineage (GTDB taxonomy): Bacteria > Bacillota > Negativicutes > Acidaminococcales > Acidaminococcaceae > Phascolarctobacterium_A. The sequence goes on from CAVKDE010000104.1 coordinate 5,057, forward strand.
GCGAGCGTTATGCAGCTGACCGCCGTGCGCTGATTAACGATAAAGCTCTGGAGCCTGTTGTTGGTGACCCGCGTTACAGCAGCACTGTTTACTTCTGCACTGCTGATGGCGAAGGCAATATGGTGAGCATGATTCAGAGCAACTATCGTGGCTTTGGCAGTGGTATTGTTGTTCCGGGAACCTCCATTTCCTTCAATGACCGTGCAGAAAACTTCTCCTTTGATGAAAACCATCCGAACGCTTTGCAAGGTGGCAAACGCCCGTATCACACCATTATCCCTGCTTTCATGACGAAAGATGGTCAGGCAGTGAGCGCGTTTGGTATCATGGGCGGTTTTATGCAGCCGCAGGCTCATGTTCAGGTTGCTATGAATATGATTGATTTTGGCCTGAATCCGCAGCAGGCACTGGATGCGCCGAGATGGCAGTGGATTGGTGGTAAAACTGTTGAGGTTGAACAGGATACACCGAACCATATTATCCGTCAATTGCAGCGTATGGGCCACAATATTGTGGTTCAGCCTGATCCGTATCATATGGGTCGCGGACAGATTATTCTGCGCGATGAAGATGGCGTTTTGTGCGGCGCAACGGAGAAACGTACTGACGGACAGATTGCGTGCTTCTAATTTTTAAAAGTTTATGTTGAATACATAACTTGAAGGCGGTGCGAAAGCACCGTCTTTTTGTGTGTAAAATTTTGGTTTAGTAATGAGCGACGCAATTAAATATCGTTTTGCTCAGGAAAAATTTTTAACGTAAATTTCGTGCG
>CAVKDE010000105.1:0-5794 GCA_963654835.1 Duodenibacillus sp.
GAGCACCTCCTTGCCAAGGAGGGGGTCGCGAGTTCGAATCTCGTTTTCCGCTCCACTTTCAAGGCGACATAGCCAAGCGGTAAGGCAGAGGTCTGCAAAACCTTTATCCCCAGTTCGATTCTGGGTGTCGCCTCCATTTTTATTTATGGAGCAAGTGGAATTTAACTTGTTATGTCTGCCGCGGTGGCGGAACTGGCAGACGCAAGGGACTTAAAATCCCTCGGGTAGTGATACCCGTACCGGTTCGATTCCGGTCCGCGGCACCAACATAAATTTTGTTTATGTTGAAATTTAATATAGAAAAATGCTGATTGTACTTATGCAATCAGTTTTTTTGTATGTAAAAATAAGATCAGGAGGGTATCCATGAACATCACAGTATATCTTGCCTCTTCCACAGGCAATGATCCTAAATTTATAACAGCGATACGCGAGCTTGGCAACTGGATTGGAGCAAGCGGTCATACTTTGGTTTATGGTGGTTCTAAAACTGGGCTGATGGGAGAGCTGGCGCACAGCGTGCTTGCTGCAGGCGGTAAAGTTATTGGCGTAGAGCCACAGTTTTTTATGGACGAAGATTTTCAGTACGATGGCTTGACGAAGCTGATAGTTACAAAAAATATGGCAGAGCGTAAAGCGAAAATGATTGAGCTTGGCGAAGTATTTATTGCCTTTCCAGGCGGCGTAGGCACGCTAGAAGAGGTTAGTGAAATCATGTCGAAGCTGTCGCTTGGGCACATCAATGCATCGTGCATTTACTACAATCTTGATGGCTATTATGATGATATGAAGCGTTTTTTACAGCACATGATTGCTAAAGGTTTATCATCAGAGGAGAAGCAGAAAGGCGTATATTTTGCGGAGAACCTTGAAGAGATAAAGAGAATACTTAAATGATAGAGAGTCGCTTCGGCGGCTCTTTTTGTTGCCTTTATATCACCGTAGTGATATACTTAAAATAATAAAGAACGGAGGCGATAGCATTGAAAAAAATAATCACGCTTTATCATGGATCAGAAAATATTATAGAAATGCCAACATTTGGCAAAGGCAAGCGTAATAATGATTTTGGCTTAGGTTTTTACTGTACGGAAAGCGAAGCATTAGCGATGGAATGGGCAGTATCTGATTTGCATGATGGTTATGCTAATCGTTATACATTAGATACGGAATATTTAAGAATACTCCATTTGAACGGTTCGGAGTATACCATTTTGAATTGGATAGCAGTGCTTGTTGAACATCGTTTGTTTGCGCTTAAAAATCCTGTTGCTAGTAGAGCTAAGCGATATCTGATTGATAATTTTGGAATTAATGTGAACGCATATGATATCATTACAGGTTATCGTGCAGATGATTCCTATTTTGATTATGCAGAAACATTTTTAAACAATGGTATTACAGTAGAGCAGCTGGCGCAGGCAATGCGTTTGGGCAAACTTGGCGAGCAGATTGTTATTAAGTCGCAATATGCTTTTTCTAAATTGCATTTTGAAGGTTATAATGAAGCAGCAAAAGAAAAATATTACGACCAGCGTTGTAGCAGAACTAAAGAAGCAGACAGGCTCTATTGGCAGATGCTGGAAGAAGAAAGCGATGGTTTGTATATGCAGGATATTATGAGGGGAGGCATTGGCAATGATGATGCACGCATACCCAGAAATGTATGTAAGTAAAGCGCAGGACAGACTTGGTGATGCTTTTGATTATGCCATCAATAGTTGTAACATAGCTGGTGATGATTTCATGCAGATGTTTGCGTGTAGTTCTGTTGGCAGGCGCATGGCTAAGGCAGATCCTAAATATATTCCTGGCAAAAGTGGGATAGAAATTGCATTAGAAGTTTTGGAAGAGGCAACTGGTAAAGTGCTTGATATTGAGCCAAAAATAAATTATGTTCGTTCGCCAGAATATTGGATGGGATGGGCGCTGGCGTATTATCAATGGTGGTCTGACAGGCAGTATAAGGAAATTTTTCAAGTAGTGAGCTATAAAGATTTGCAGAAAATGTATTACACTTTACATGAAGCGGATATCACGAAGTTTACAGATATTATGGATAGGCTTATACATGAACATTTTGCTGAAACCAATTTGAAGCGTTTTCGCAGTTATACAGGTATGACACAGGCGGAACTTGCTCGTCAATCTGGAGTAAGTTTGCGCTCTATCCAGATGTACGAACAGCGAAATAAGGATATCAATAAGGCGAGCGTGGAGAAGGTTTATAGGCTGGCGAAGGTTTTTAACTGTGCTGTAGAGGATTTGCTTGAACGCTAAGATGTGATTTTTAGTAGTTATGCTTCATGTGAGCAATAATTAGGCGATGCAATTATATTTTTCACCAGGTGTAGCTAAGAAAAGAGTTAAGAGTTCTCTATCGTATTAATTATCAGTAATACAATACAAGCATTATACGAGTTACTTCATTATAGTCGGCAGGTAAACTGTCGATAATATTGCTTATAGTATTACGGATATTTTCTAGATTTGTAACTGGCTTGGTGAAAAGAAGTTCTTGGCAGAAATCAAAATCATGACTTGGATTACGTGATGTTTTGAAGATTAATCTTTTTGGATATCGCTCGGTTTCTCTTAGAAACGAAAAAATCGTGTCTAGCATTACAAAGGCTTCTGACTTTAGTTCATCTTTAGAAATGATTGTAAAGTATTTCGTTTCACCACTAATGGAATTCATTATATTATTGTTGTTTTGAGGTTGCATAGTTAAAAAACTCCTTTGGATTTATGGTTTTGATTTTCGGCGGTATCGCACTAATGTGGCTTTGCTGATGCCGGTCATAGCTTCTACCTCTCGATAACTATGATTGTCAAGCAAGGATATAGCCAGTTGAATTTTTTCTCTGGGAAGATGAGGTCGACCCTCGCGGAATCCAGCTTTAGTCCTTGCAACTTCTTTGCCTGCCTGGGTGCGCTCGATAATCATGTTGCGCTCCAGCTCAGCGACGGCAAGCAATGTCGTAATGAAAAAATTGCCCATGCTTGTGTTTTCTAAGAGTCCGATGTTGAGTACATGGACCTTCACATTTTTTTTGAATAATGCTCGTATAAGCTCAATTCCTTCACTGACATTTCTGGCTAGGCGGTCTAGTTTAGTAACCATGAGAGTATCCCCTGGTTGCAGCGAGTCGAGCAATTTTTGCAGCTTTGGCCGACTGGTAGTTTTACCAGTGTACTGCTCAGTAGTAATCTCAGTTGCACCGTTAGCTGTGAGAGTTGTAGTTTGTTCTTCAATTGAATTACCGTGTAATTGCTTTTTACTCGACACGCGGGCATAGCCGTAAATCGTAAAAATCACTCCAATCATAAAATCGTTTTGAATATAAGTTTTGAATATGCTGCAATCCTATAAATACGTCAGCTCAAGAGCTTCGTCATAACTCAAAAGTTTTGAGTACAATACTACTTTTTATGAATTTTATAATGGCAGCTGTCATGTATTAGAACGAGATTACCCATGCATTCTTCTGCCAATAAAGGTGTTTGAAAGTAGCAAAGCTCACAGTTTGGACTAATAGTGTAAGTATAATTATTACGCTGAGGGCAATGAATCATAATTTCAGGATTAGGTGATTTGCAAAAATGGTCGTAGGTGTTGTGATGGATACGAGATTTGAGTTTGATATCAATAAGTTGCTTTCCGCAGACAGGACATAAACCATGTTGGCGAAAATAAAGACGTTCACGGATAAAGCGATTGCGTGCACAATGCTGGAAAGCAAGAAACTTTTCTTCATGTCCTTGTGCAATATGAAATTCTTTCATGGCTTTATAGGGAATTGTTGGTGTATGTGGCTTGGGTAAAAAAATCATGTTGTTATATTCCTTTGATACGTATTTTAATAGTAGACGTATTGACTTGGAGAGGTGTATCTGCTAGCCTTGGCAGGCAGTCAGCCATCATATGGGCTCGACTGCCAAAGGCTGAAATAGCAGATGCACAGAGGCTCAATGTCAATATGTCGTAGGACTACTATTATTTTCTGTCATTACTCTCATGCCAAATCTGTGCAGCGAATTTTTCATTACGTTGATTATGTTCAAAGAGGCATTCTGCCTCAGCTGGGAAGCAGCCACAATTCATTAAGTCTGCACAGGCTTTGATGCAGTCTTGGTATTTAGGTGAAACGAAGCAAAGTTCAAATTCTATGATTTGATCGTCAGCGTGATAGATAATTTCGCAGGTTGTACAGATTGTTTCGATATGGTAAGCAGTGCCTGAATAGGTAATCGCCATCATGCTTTCAATTTCTTCAGCTAGCGTTTTTTCATCTGGTAAGGTCCATATAACCTGCATTGATAAAAAACAAAGCTCTTGTTTCATTGTTGATTTTTTTTCTTGGTGTTCTTGAGAGATATCAGTAAATCTTTTAGTTGGTTTATCCATTTGAAGTTCTCCTTTTATTATAAATTTTTAAAATATCGTAAACTTTACTACGTCAAAAAGCTGCCTGTGACTGGGAAACAGGCAGCTTTTTGGCGAATTATTTTATTATGAATTTTAATTAGATTATCTTTGGAAATCTTTTCCGGCAGTAAGTGGTTTTACTTGCTTCTCTTTTGGGGAAATGTATTTGGTTGGGTCTTTCTTTACAGGGAAAAATTTATCGGTTCTAGTACCTAGGTCTTTAATCTTTTTCCTGAGGTCAGAAGTATTGAGCAAATTTAACTTGGCGATTTCATTGATGATTTCTTTAGGTAATTTCTGTTCAGAATTCCATTTGGAAAACCTGATTAGTTTCTCAATGTCCCAATAAATTTCTTTAAGGATTTTATTCTCATTGTTTTTTTCTAAAGCTTTGTTCTTTGATGTGTTTGCTGATTTTTTTAGGCGTTGGATAATGTAGTCATAACGTTTTTTAGCTTCAGGAGTATTGTTGATGTTTTTGATTTCCGATTGAAGTTGTAACAGTTGTTCTTGTGCAGCTTCAATGGTTATTTCAATCCTGGTTTTTGTTTTATCGTCAAGCCTGTTTGAACTTAGCAGAGAGTTTTTGGTAGCTTCTGCTTGTTTGATTTTTACTTTGGCTTTCTGATATTTTTTAGTCCGGCCTTTTGTGATAAAGTTGTTTATCAGGTTTACCTGTGTTTGCCCGTTGGTGTATATCTGGTTAAACAGGTTAATATAGGCTGAGTTGTTGGTAAGTTTATTTTGGACTTTAATTGCTAAGTTTTCAACAGCTGTTAAGAATTCTTTTGCTGTAATGTATTCTTCAGATTTTTCGAGGATTGCTTTAGTATTTTTTTGTACTAATTTGAATTGGTATTTTAGTTTTTTTATTTGCAGGTTGATCCGTTCAAGTAAAACTTCAGCTGCTGTAAAATCAGAGTTTATGAGTTTTTCAAAAGTAGGCCAGTTTGTTTCTGATGGTACTATCGGGATTGGTTGTGACCGGTCGATAATGTCATCATCCTCCAAAATTTTTTGGATTTTTTTCCATTGTGTAGTGGAAATTGTTTTGACAGGTTTCCTGTTAAAAAATTCTGCGCGGTCACTATCGCCGGCTTTGAGTGCTTCTTCTTTTTGTGCTTCAATGGTTGTACCTGATACACGTATCGGAAGGCCGTTACGCGCATAACCGTCATTGATTGCGTCAGCAATAAGAGCTCTGATTTTATCCAATTCCGGATTTTTAGCGTTTCTGCGCCAGCAGTTTTTGCGATCTTTTCGATATCCACCTTTTTCTGGTTTGTCGGGATTGTACCTTCTAAAATATAGTTTTGCTGATTTACCTTTAAGGTTGGGATCTTGGATTCTTTCACTGTTTATAAT
>CAVKDE010000106.1:0-5745 GCA_963654835.1 Duodenibacillus sp.
CAGCAGCACTTAGGCGCAGCTGTTTTGTTGCAAAACTGATGTTAGCATAGGTAACGCCAGGAAGTTCTTTAATCTTATATTCCATCTTCGCAGCGCAGTTTGCACAGCCAAGATTTTTCAAAATGTAAACACGCTTCACTTTATCAGCATCAGGCATACGACAGGTGCAGTTAGCTAAGCTTTCGCCGCACACATCGCAGTATTCTTCATGCGGATGGCAGATTTCGCATTGGCAATCCGCAGGATGACCGGGAACATGGTGGCTGTGTTCGTGATGGTGATGATCATGTCCACAACCGCAAGCTTCGCCATGCTCATGATGATGTTCGTGCTCATGCTCGTGATGGTGGTGATCATGGCCGCAGCCACAAGTTTCGCCATGCTCATGATGGTGTTCATGTTCTTCATGGTCGTGGTGATCATGTCCGCAGCCACAAGCTTCGCCATGCTCATGATGGTGTTCATGTTCTTCATGCTCATGGTCGTGGTGATCATGTCCGCAGCAGCAATCATCACCATGCTCGTGATGGTGTTCATGCTCCTCATGCTCATCATAATCTACCGTATGATCATCGCCATGCGTATGCTTAGGCACGTGACCCATCGTATGATGATCATGATCCTTACCGCAATGACCACAGGTGCAGCCTTCCGGATGTTTGCTATAATCTTCTACGCTGTCAATACGGCCTGCAACCTCACGGTAGCTGCGCACATCGTCAGCACTGTTACGAATATCTTCTAAATCTTTCTTCATTATATATACCACCTTTCTCTTTGAGGATAGTTACGTGAAGTACATATGATTACTCATTCATATGTTATGCAAAAAATAATAGGAAAGGCACTTCTACCTTTCAATCAATTCTTTCGACACTCCTATTATAGCACATAAAACATATGAGTCAATACTCATATGTAAATTTTTACAAAAAATTTAGGTTGGGTGCAGCGTAAAACTGCACCCAAGGTTAATTGATGGAGAAGAATTAGTTAAACAGATAGGACAAGCGAAAGCATATCCTTCTGATTACTGCATTAATCGTACAAATGGCAGGCAACCCAATGGCCATGCTCCACTTCTTTCAGCTGCGGTTTAACCTGCACGCAATGCTCAGTGCAATGTTCGCAGCGGCTGGCGAAGGGGCAGCCTGGCGGTAAATCCAAGGGGCTTGGAATTTCGCCTTCCAAAGGCTGAATCTTTTCGCCCGGTTTGAAATCTACCTTAAATACAGCACCCATAAGTGCTTTGGTATAAGGATGCTTGCAGCTTTCAGCAATGCGTCCATGCTCTAACCATTCTACTACATTACCCAAGTACATAACAGCAACCTGATGGCACATAAGGTCAACAAGGCCTAAATCATGGGCAATAAAGAGGAAAGTAATATTTTTTTCTTTTTGGATGCGGCACAGCAGCTCGCAGATTTTTTCCTGTACGGAAACGTCCAGCGCACTGGTTGCTTCGTCGCACACAATAATCTTCGGTTCCAAAGCCAAAGCACGGGCAATGCCCAAACGTTGACGCTGGCCGCCGCTCATGCTGTGCGGATAGCGGTCTTTGAACTCCACAGGCAGCTCAACCATTTGCAAAAGCTCAGCAGCTTTCGCATCAACTTCGCTGTTTTTGATCAGGCCGAAGTTTTTCAAAGGCTCGGTGAGGATATCTTTAACAAGCATCTTCGGGTTGAACGCCGCAGTAGGATCCTGAAACACCATCTGGATGTTCTTTCTATCCTGACGCAGCTGCTCGCCTTTGGATTTCATCAGATCATGACCTTCAAAAATTGCTTCACCGCTGGTAGCAGGATGAATACGCAGCAGCGTGCGTACGAGCGTACTCTTGCCACAGCCTGACTCACCGATAATACCGAGCGTGCGGCCTTCATAGGCACGCAGGTTGATGTCATTGCAGGCAGTTAAGAACTTACCGCCATCAACAGCAAATTTTTTCGTCAGATGATTGATTTCTAAAACCAGCTTAGTACGTTCATAGGTGGTTTTTTCATTGCTCATAATATGTCTTACCTCCTATGATCGGTACTGCTTTCAGCAGTTGTTTTGTGTAATCATCCTGGGGACTCGCAATAACGTCTTCACGCTTGCCATATTCCACAACATGACCACCTTTCATAACCATAAGCTTGTTGGATACATAAGAAGCAACGCCAAGGTTATGCGTTACCATGATTACAGCAACACCGTATTCGTTGCGGATATCTACAATCTGGCGGATAATCTGCGCCTGGGTAGTAACGTCCAGCGCACTGGTAGGTTCATCGGCAAGCAGGATTTTCGGGCTGAAAATCATCGCCATAGCAATACCTACACGCTGACGCATACCACCGGAAAGCTCAAACGGATAGCTGTTCATGATATTTTCGGGGTTTGGCAGACGTACATTGGTGAGCATATCCGTTGCCATCTTATACGCCTGGTCTTTAGATTTATCAGGCTGATGTGCCTGGATATAATCAATAAACTGATTGCCAATGCGGCGGATAGGGTTAATCATATTACCGCTATCCTGGAAAATCATGGACATTTCGCTGCCATACATCTTGCGCCAATCAGCAGGAGTGTTTTTCAGCACGTCCTTGCCGTCGAAGATAATGCTGCCACGGCTTACGTGGCCAGCACCAGGCAGGCAGCCCATAATTGCACGGATGACGGTGGTTTTGCCACTGCCGGATTCACCAACAATGGACATAATCTCGCCCTTATCCAGTTCAAGGCTGGCACCGGTTACGGTGAGCTTGTCACCGTAACTGATGTCTAAATCTTTTACTTCAAGTAGCATTAAGCGTTACCTTCTTTGTAAATTATTAGTTAGCCGGTTTGATATCTTTGGTCAGCCAGTAGTAATCGCAAGGCAGGATTTCTGCGTTAGCAATAGACTTGTTGGAAACCATGTTGGTTTGCGGATGACCGAATACCAGAGAAGCAGCATCATCAAGAATAATTTTCTGCATTTCAACAATCAGCTCACGACGTTTAGCCGGGTCAAATTCTACGCCCAGTTTATCGGAGAGAGCATCATATGCAGGATTGCTGTAACCGGTACCGTTTTGCTCTTGACCGGTCTTGAGGTACATATTCATGAATACTTCAGGATCGCCGGCTTGCAGGCACAGTACGTTGGAAATCAGCAGGTCATAATCGCCTTTACGGCCGATACCGTCGAGTACGTTGTAGTCAACATTCTTCAGGTTAACTTTAATGCCAACTTTCTTAGCGTCAGCCTGGGTAGCTTCTGCGTACAGAGGCAGTTCAGCACGGCCGCTGTAGAATACGAAGTCCAGTTCCAGGTTCTTGCCATTCTTATCAACATAGCCGTCGCCATCAGTATCTTTCCAGCCAGCTTCAGCAAGCAGTTGTTTTGCACTTTCTACATTATATTGGTTCTTATCATATTTGTAGAGTTCATCATAGCCATAGTCAACAGAAGGCGGCAGGTACGGACCACCAGGAACGAAGGTATCTTTTAAGAGGACCTTGTTGTAGGTTACGCGGTCCAAGCTACGCAGCAGAGCCTGACGAACTTTCAAATCGCCAAGAGGTCTTTCCGGACGTACATTCAGACGAGCAAGTACGTCACGCAGGGAAGCGATGTTGGAAATGTTGAATTTATCTTTGTTGTTAAACAGTTGCAGGTCGCCGGCAGCAATGTTGATAGCGAAATCGATTTCACCTTTTTGCAGTGCCATAGCACGGGTGTTAGGATCGTCGATGGTCAGGATATCAACAGCTTTGAACGGAACTTCGCCGTCCCAGTATTTTTCGTTCTTAACCATTTCTGCTTTAGCTTTGCTGTAGGTTTTTACAGCGTAAGGACCAGTGCAGATAGGACCTTGTTTTGCGGTATCGCGGTCTTTAATGGTTTGGGTATCAACAATGATGAACAGCGGGTCACCTAACATACCAGGCAGGGTCGGAACCGGTTTTTTGGTTTTGATGATCAGGTTTTGGCCTTCACCTTTGATTTCTTCATATTCAAACATGGATTTAGCACGCGGTGCTTTTTCAAAGGTACGCAGGATAGAAGCTGCTGCCAGTTCACCGGTCAGTTTAGTACCGTTAGAGAAGCAAGCTTTATCATTGATGTGGAAGGTCCAGGTCAGTTTATCATCAGAAATCTGCCATTTATCAGCCAGCCACGGGGTAGAGTTCATTTTTTTATCGAATTTAACTAAGCATTCGCCCAGGCCGTAACGCATTACAACCCAGCCAAAGTAGTTATCGGTAGGCTCCAGGGAATCAGCGAAGTTGGTAACACCAAATTTAGCGGTTTCCTTGTGTTCAGCCTTTTTGTCACCGCCACCGCAGCCTGCTGCTGCAAATGCTAATAAACCGATCATAGCCGCTGCTGCGGTCACTTTTAATGCTTTTTTCATTGTACATCTCTCCATTTCACATACTCAAATTTTGATCAAAAAACGTAAACTTTTATATTAAAGTCCGGCAAGGGCTTTAATCTTGAACATCATTACGCGGGTCTAATACGTCACGCAGGTTATCGCCCCAAAGGTTGAAAACCATAACGGTGATGAAAATTGCAAGACCCGGGAAGAACATCAGCCACGGTGCTGTTTGCAGCTGCTGGCGGCCTTCATTTAACATCAGGCCCCATTCAGGAGCAGGCGGCTGAGAGCCGAAACCCAGGAAGGATAAACCTGCAAGTTCCATCATCAAAGCACCAATATCAGCTGCTGCGGTGATAACCATCATCGGCAGGATATTCGGCAGGACGTGAACCCACAAAATATGGGTGGGAGTACCACCATTAACAATCGCTGCTTCTACGAAGTCACGACGTTTAATCTGTAAAACCAGACTGCGCGCCAGACGTGCATACTTCGTCCAGCTGACAATCGTTAAAGCGATAACGGCATTTACGAGGCTGCCGCCCATGATACCAGCTACAGCAATAGCCAAAATCATGCCAGGGAAGGAAATCATCATATCACTGATACGCATGATAACCATATCAACCTTGCCGCCAAAATAACCGGATACAACGCCCATCGTCGTACCAACAACAAAAACGCTTGCTACCAGGAACAATACACCGCTCAAAGAAGCACGCGCACCATACAGCACACGGCTAAAGCAGTCACGCCCCAGCTTATCCGTACCAAAAAGATGCTGTGCACCAGGTTCAAGGAATGCATCTTTCATAGTCGCATGAGTGGGGTCATAAGGAGCAAGCACAGGTGCAGCAATCGCTACAGCAATTAAAGCCAGCACCAGAATCGAGGTTACGGCAAAAGCACGGTTGGTTTTAAAACCATTAATAATTGTTTCCATCTGCTCTTACCTTACCTTTCTCAGACGCGGATCAAGATAGTTATAAGAAATATCAACGATAAGGTTGATAATCATATACATCAAAGCAATCCACACAACAACACCCTGTACCAGTTGGAAGTCACGATAGGTAATGGCTTCAATAGCCAAGCGGCCAAGGCCGGGCCATTGGAAAACGATCTCGATAACCGCAGCACCACCCAAAAGGTTGCCCAAGGACAGGCCTAAAAGGGTAATCAGCGGCAGGAGAGCGTTCGGCAGAACTTCTTTCCACAGGATGTGGCTTTCGCTCATGCCACGCGCACGCGCGCCAACAACGTAATCCTGATGCAGCTCTTCTAAGATAGCAGCACGCACCTGACGTGTGTATTTAGAAGCCATCGCAAAAGCTAAGGTAGCAGCAGGCAGGATAATCGTATCAATACCAATCGTACCGCC
>CAVKDE010000107.1:0-5720 GCA_963654835.1 Duodenibacillus sp.
CCAACATTTATTATAGAACCAAAAATAAAACTCATGCCTTTGCACAAGCTCTAAGAACCGCAATTTTAGGTAAAACAAAAAAGCAGGAACGTAAGTTCCTGCTTTGAAAGCTCTGATATTAGATGAGCTCGATAATAGCCATTTCTGCAGCATCACCGCGACGAGGACCAACTCTATAAATACGAGTAAAGCCGCCTTGTCTGCCTTCATATTTCGGAGCAATTTCTTCAAAAAGTTTTTTGGTAACAGTTTCGTCAACCAGTACAGCCAAAACCTGACGACGAGCATGCAGGTCATTTTGTTTAGCCAAAGTAATCAGTTGAGCGGATTGCTTTGCAACTTCTTTAGCTTTAGTTACGGTAGTTTCGATTCTGCCATATTTGAAGAAGGAAGTTAAAATGCTACGAAACAGAGCCTTACGGTTGCTGGAGTTACGACCCAGTTTTCTGTATGCCATGTGCTTCTGACCCCCTTAATTATTCTTCGTCACTTTTGCGTAAGGACAAACCCAAATCTTGAAGTTTCTTCTTAACTTCATCCAGGGACTTACGACCTAAGTTACGAACTTTCATCATATCTTCTTCGGATTTCTTGGTTAATTCTTCGACAGTATTGATACCTGCGCGTCTTAAGCAGTTGTTGCTGCGGACGGACAAGTCCAGATCGTCGATAGACATAGAACCAGGACCCTCTGGTTTAGTTTCACTGCTGCCTTCAACAGGAGCAGCACCAGCACCCAAGCCAAGCGGAGACGGTGCAGGTACATCACCAGTTTGTAACAACTTGAGATAATCAATCAAGATACCAGTAGCCATATTTACAGCTTCGTCCGGCATAACGCTGCCATCAGTCCAAACTTCCAAAGTAAGTTTGTCATAGTTAGTAACGTTGCCTACACGGGTATCATTAACAGCAAATTTTACTCTGGTAATAGGAGAGTAAATGGAATCTACCGGGATAATACCAATCGGTTGATCCGGTTGATTGTTTTTATCCGCAGGCACATAGCCAAGGCCTTTATCAACATGGATTTCCATATTGAAAACTGCGTCTTTATCCAAAGTTGCAATGTGCAGCTCAGGGTTCAAAATCTCTACATCGCTGTCAGCAATAATGTTTGCTGCAGTAACTTCCTGCTCACCAGAGCATTCAATTCGCAGGACTTTTTCCTCTTCGCCTTCCATTTTTAAGCATAAAGCCTTGATGTTCAGAATGATGTCAGCAACATCTTCACGAACACCAGGAATAGTAGCAAACTCGTGCAGTACTCCGTCAATTTTAACGAAGGTTACTGCGGCACCCGGCAGGGAGGAAAGCAGTACACGGCGCAAGCTGTTGCCCAGTGTAATGCCGTAGCCTCTCTCGAGCGGCTCCCAAACGAACTTGCCATAACGACCATCTTCGCTGATCTCAGCTGTAACCATTTTCGGTTTTTCAATTTCAATCATTCGGAAAGCCTCCTTCTTTCGCGTATTACCACAATACGTCTCATAAGTGGGTGGCACAAGATATTCACTAATTATTTAGAGTACAACTCAACGATGAAGTGCTCTTCGATAGGAACATCAATTTCCTCACGAGTCGGGAAACGGTCTACCTTGCCGCTTACGTTAGCAGCATCCAGAACCAGCCAAGCCGGAACTGCTTTGGTAGCCAAAGTTTCGTCCATGCCTTTGAAATATTCTTTAGAACGGCTGCTTTCCATTACGGTTACAACATCGCCAACTCTAACCAATGCGGAAGGAATGTCCAGACGTTTGCCGTTTACAGCAATGTGGCCATGTCTTACGATTTGGCGAGCTTGACGACGGGTGTTAGCCAAGCCCAGACGGAAAACAACGTTATCAATTCTTCTCTCAAGGAGGATCAGCAGGTTTTCACCGGTGATACCTTCCATTTTTTTAGCTTTATCATAGTAGCCACGGAATTGTTTTTCCAGGACACCATAGATAAATTTAGCTTTTTGTTTTTCAGTTAACTGAATGCCATATTCGCTCTTTTTACCTCTTTGGCGTCTAGCTTGGCGTTTAGATTCCTTGCTAATGCCCATGAAAGCCGGAGCTAAGCCCAAAGATCTGCATCTTTTCAGGACAGGCGTTCTATCAATTGCCATCTATCTACACCTCCAATTATACTCTTCTACGTTTCGGCGGACGGCAGCCGTTATGCGGAATCGGAGTAACGTCTTTAATGGAGTTAACTTCCAGACCTGCAGCTTGAAGTGCACGGATAGCAGCTTCACGGCCAGCGCCAGGACCTTTTACATATACTTCTACTTGTTTCAAGCCATGTTCCATAGCTGCTTTGGTTGCTTCTTCAGCAGCCATTTGTGCAGCAAACGGAGTGCTCTTACGGCTGCCACGGAAACCGAGGCCGCCTGCGGAGGCCCAGCTCAAAACGTTACCTTCGGTATCAGCGATGGTAACGATAGTATTATTGAAGGTGGAGCGGATATGTGCTACACCATTGATTACATTTTTGCTAACTTTTTTCTTGTTGCGAACAACTTTCTTGCCAGCCACTGGTTTATCCCTCCCTCGCTAATTATTTCTTCTTGCCTGCAATAGTACGTTTCGGACCTTTACGGGTGCGGGCATTGTTTTTAGTATTTTGACCACGAACAGGCAGACCCATACGATGTCTTCTGCCACGATAGCTGCCAATTTCGATTAAGCGTTTGATGTTCAGGGATTCCTCACGGCGGAGGTCACCTTCAACTTTATAATCGTGATCCAGGGTTTCACGGATCTTAGCAACTTCATCTTCAGTCAGATCGCGAACGCGAGTGTCCGGATTAATACCAGTTTTAGCTAAAATTTCGCGAGAGAGAGTCAGGCCGATACCGTAAATATACGGCAGAGCATATTCAATACGTTTATCTCTCGGTAAATCGACACCAGAAATACGTGCCATTAATGTGCACCTCCTTCTTATCCTTGTTTTTGTTTATGTTTCGGGTTTTCGCAAATTACCATTACATGGCCTTTACGTTTAATGACTTTGCATTTTTCACATATTGGCTTAACAGACGGTCTTACTTTCATAATTTAAACCTCCTCTTTGCCTGTTGGATTATTTATACCGATAAGTAATTCTTCCACGATTGAGGTCGTACGGAGTAAGCTCCACGGTAACCTTATCACCAGGCAAAATCTTGATGAAGTTCATACGAATCTTACCGGATATATGTGCTAAAATTGTATGGCCGTTAACCAGTTGAACTTGGAACATAGCATTGGGAAGTGCTTCTAAGATTGTACCTTCAACCTCAATAACATCCTGTTTGGACACTCTAGTACCTCCTTATTTGCTACATCCGAGACTAACTTTAACGTCAGCATATACTTTATCAATCGGCTGCAAGCCGTTGATTTCTTTGTACAGGCCTTGTTTTTTGTAGTACTCAATTAACGGTTCAGTTTGTTCATGATATGCATGCAGACGGTTTACAACGGTTTCTTCTTTATCATCGTTACGTTGATAGAGGTTGCCGCCGCATTTGTCGCAAACATCTTCTACCTTGCTGGGGTTAAAGCTTACATGATAGGTAGCACCGCAAGCTTTGCATATACGGCGGCCAACCACACGAGCAACCAGCTCAGAATCAGGAACAGAGATATTAACAACACCGGTCAATTTAATGCCCAGGTCTTTCAGGATTCCGTCGAGAGCAACTGCTTGTTCCTCAGTTCTCGGGAAGCCATCTAAGATAAAACCATTTGCACATTCAGGTTTAGCTAAACCTTCACGAACGATACCAATGGTTACGACGTCGGGGACAAGTCCGCCAGCGTCCATGTATTTTTTCGCCTCTTTACCAAGTTCAGTACCAGCACTTACTGCTGCACGGAACATATCTCCTGTGGAGATGTGAGGGATTTTAAATTCATCAATGAGTTTTTCTGCTTGAGTGCCTTTGCCGGCACCCGGAGGTCCCATTAAAAGAATGTACATTCCGAATTCCTCCTATTTCATAAAGCCATGATAATGACGCATCAGTACCAGAGACTCTATCTGCTTCATGGTTTGCAATGCGACACCAACAACGATCAATAGAGCAGTACCGCCGAAGTAAATACCATCAATGCGGGTTATCCAACCAATAACATGAGGCATCAGCGCAATAAGTGAGAGGAAGATGGCGCCTGCCAGAGTTATTCTGGACATTACTCTGTCAAGATAATCGGTTGTAGATTTACCAGGACGAAGACCTGGTACAAAGCCACCGTTCTTTTTGATATTATCGGAAAGATCACCGATGTTCAGGCTTACTGCTGTATAGAAGTAAGTGAAGAACAAAATCATCAGAACATATAAAGTAGTCTGCAACGGGCTGCCCCACTCGAAAAGTTTGCCCATGGATTTAACCCATGGAACATCCACAAACTGAGCGATAGTCACAGGGAACATCAACACTGAAGAAGCGAAGATGATAGGAATAACGCCAGCCTGGTTAACTTTCAAGGGAATGTAGCTGGTGTGACCGCCATAAGCTTTTTTACCTACAACACGCTTGGCATACTGAACGGGGATTTTGCGTACGCCTTCGGAAATCATGATTACAAAAACCACCATCGCCAAGGCAATAGCCGCGAACAAAATAACATTCAGGATGCTGACCGTGCCTGCTTGCAAGTATTGGAAAATTATTTTGAGTCCGTCAGGCAGCCTGGATACGATACCAGCAAAGATGATGAGGGAAATGCCGTTACCGACACCGCGAGCAGTAATCTGCTCACCAAGCCACATCAGGAAAACAGTTCCTGCGGTAAGAGTGAGAGCAATAAGCAGAATCGAAAGGATTCCGGGGTTATTGATTGCCATCTTCAGGCCATAGGCCATACCGCAGGCCTGGATAAACGCCAAAGCCACCGTCAGCATACGGGTAAGCTTCGTAGTTTTCTTAAAGCCTTCCTCGCCTTCCTTGGACCATTGTTCCAAAGTCGGCACAACTACCTTCAAAAGCTGCAAAATAATTGAAGCATTGATATATGGGGTAATACTCATAGCAAAAATAGAGAATTTGCTCAAGGCGCCGCCACTGAACATATCAAGCAGGCCGAAGAGATTACCGCTTCGGAACAGCTGCTCGATAACAGTTGCGTTAACGCCAGGAACAGGTATATGTGTTCCAGCCCTGAATACTATGAACATGGCGAGAGTAAATATAACTTTTTGCCTGAGTTCTGTAATTCTAAATATGTTGGCTAGGGCTGCTAACACTTTAGATCACCTCAATCTTGCCGCCAGCAGCTACGATTTTTTCTTCAGCAGATTTGCTGAAGCCCATAGCTTGAACAGTAAGCTTTTTGGTTAATTCACCATTGCCAAGAATACGGATACCGTCTTGAATGTTCTTAACGATACCTTCTTCGATGAGCATTACAGGTTCAACAACGGTACCGTCCTCAAAACGGTTGAGTACGGAAACGTTGATTTCAACATAATGTTTAGCAAATTTATTGTAGAAACCGCGTTTAGGAAGACGCAGGTACAAAGGTCTTTGACCACCTTCAAAACCAGGGCGTTTAACGCCGCCGGAACGGGATTTCTGACCTTTTTGGCCTTTGCCGGAAGTTTTACCCAGGCCACTGCCCAGACCACGGCCAACGCGAACTGCTACACGTTTAGATCCCGGAGCGGGAGACAATTCATGTAAATTCATCTTCAGTACACCTCCTTGTCTTACGCTTCTTCAACCTTCACGAGATGTTCAACTT
>CAVKDE010000108.1:0-5708 GCA_963654835.1 Duodenibacillus sp.
CTTTAATGTTGATATCATTACCACTAATATTTACATCATTCTTTGCTGCAATGGTCGTTCCTTTTATGCCTTCATCCAGCTGTTTATTGTGGTTGTAATATCTGCCACCGCGGTTGCCCACTTCGCTCTCTTCGCTGTATAAATCTTTTACCGCAGAAAGGTTTACGTTGCCTTGCGCGTTCAAATCAACATCATTTTCCGCACTCAAAATACCACCAGCGATGCTGATGTCCTTTTTCGCATTCAGACGGATATTTTCGCCGCTCAGCGCACTTTGCTGATGCTCTACATCGTGGATTTCTGCTGAAGAATTGCCATAAGCAACTGCTACGTGCTTTTCATTAGCCACGGTCACAATATCAATATCGTTGGCATTCAAAGTCAAATCCTTGCCAGCAGTTAAATTTGCACCTTTATTTGTAATCTTTTTGCTTGCATCAAGCGTCAAATTTTTTCCAGCACTAATAGAACCAGTTGGTTCAACTTTTTTCTGGTTCAGTTCTCTATATTGCGTTTCACTAACAGTTGCTTCATTGATAATGTTTTCTGCTTTCAGCATAGCGTCAACTTTCACGCGTATTGTGCCACTGTTAGTAATATTCTTTTCTGCTTCAATATCTAAATTTTCGCCAGCGATATCGCCTTTGTTAGTCACATTGTTTGCACGCAAAGCTACAGTACCATCACTCTTGATGTTACCCATGTTCTTAATATCCTGTTTGGAGTAAAGCTCAACTTCACCGCCCACAATCAGCGCACCGCTAGGACGCAAATCTTCACTGCGCACTTGCGCAAGGAACACTTCTGGCACAAGTACTTTTTGTCCGTTCACAACTTCTTCCACCAGCCAAACAATATCAGTTGTAAGGCTCGCCATTTGTTCAGCAGTAAGTGCAACACCAATTTTCAAGTTCATTTCTTCCGCTACAACTGCACCAGCGTTCATCAAGGCAGCAAACTGTTCCATATCGCTACCATAATCACCCAAATATTTCTTGCCTGTCAGCGTGCCAATCTGCTGCAACACAAATTGCTGCTCAAAATAGCCATCGCCAAGGCGTTTGCCTACCTTTTCTGGATCAGCTTTAACTCTTTCCAGCAAATAATCACTAGACAAAAACTCATGGTAATCTGCAAACTTTTTATTTGTTTCAATAAGATACTTGGCACTTGCATCATCCGTCAGCTTATAAATTTTGCTGTTGATATGCAGGCTGGAAATATCCAGCATTTTATTAGTTGTATCGTTATCTTTGCTAGAAGCTGTTTTATCATCAGCCTTGCCATCTACATTCGTAGAAACATCTTGCTTTTCTTTATATTCCGTGTCACTAAGCAAATGATTGCTGTCATCAGTCTTAAAATAATCATCACTTTCAGGCAAATCACCCACTTTTCCCTCTGCCTGATGCGTCCTGTTTACGATATTAGCAGCATTGATTTTTACGCTGCCAACGCCGCTTAAAAGGCTCAAACGCTCGCTGTTTTCGCCTTCTTCATCACGCATGGTGTGGTCATAATACGGAATTACCGTTGTGCCATAAACCCAGCGACAACGAATGTGCATTCTTCTGTGTTTCTTATACTTCCAATAGTGATAATCATTGCCACGGTCGTAATAATGAATCGTGCCTTGGTAGCCAACATTTTCTACCGTACCACCAGCATTGACGGTTAAATCCTTGCCAGCTTTAATCTTGCTGTAGTGGTTCGTCAAGTTATTATCCAAATCAATATTGATGTTTCCGCTCGCGATGATATTTGCATCCGCAGTTTCTTCGTCAATCTGCGCTGTTAAAATCTGCCTGTCAAACTTGCGCACTGCATCATAATAATTAGGTGCGTTCAAATGCGGAATTTTATAGGAAATATCTTCGTGGCTTTCTTTGAAGCTGGTTTTGAAAATCTCTTTTTTATTCACGAGATTCTTCGCTTTGATGCTGATATTGCCTTCACTTTCTATATCAGAAGAACGATTTAAAATCGTATCTTTAGCTGTTAAAGACAAATCACCCACAGCGTTGATTAAAGAACCTTGCTTTACGCCTGCTTTATTCTGATTAGTAATATTGTTTGCAGAAATTGCGCCACTCGCGCCAATAGCAATTAAGCCATCTTCATTCAGAAAATCGCCAGTGCTGTTGATAGTCAAATCTTTAGTAATAAAAATATTGCCTAAGTCTTTGTTGGTGAAATCGTTCGTCGTAGAAATTACAGCGTTGTTACCAACGCCCAAATATGCGCTATCCAGATTAGTAAAGCTGCCTAAATCAGCCTGTAAATTACCTTGTACGTCAACACTTGCCTTGCTGTTTTGCATGGTATTAGCAGTAATCGTTGCATTTTTACCCGTATGGATATTAGCAAGATTGCTATTCAAAAGCATACCTGCTTTAATATCACTATCGCCAGAAATATAAATATTAGCGTTGTTATTGCTCAAAGTATTGCTTGCTGCTAATTGCAAATTACCCTTGCTTACAAGCGCACCTTTATTCGTATTGCTAAAATCTGTTGCAGTAATTTTAGTTAGCGCACTGCTACTATCTGCGCTGATTGTTGCATAATCATTAGCAAATGAATTTGTTACGTCAAATGTGCCATTTTGCCCATAGTTAACTAAGGCAGTATCCTGATTCGTAAAATCAGCTGCCTTAATATCTAAACTATTGCCTGCTAAAATTATAGACTTTATATTGTCAACATTTGCTTTCACCGTAATTTCTGCATCGTTACCAGCAGAAATCAAGCTGTTAGCAGTATTTTTTAGCGCATTAGCACTAAGCTGCAAGTTTTCTCCAGCTTTCAGCGTTGCTTTATTCTGCTCCACGTTACCGCTTACTGTAGCAGTTAAATTTTTCTGTGCTTCAATGTAACCTAAATCACTATTTTTGAGCGCATCAGCATTTATCTGCATATTCTCCGTTGCAGCAATTTTACCTGTGTTTTGCAACAACCCATCCGCACTAATTGTCAATTCGTTAGCATAAAGCTCACTTTTGTCTACATTAAGGTTATTGGTTACGACATTCAAGTATTTCTGATTACGTGCATTCAACCCATCACCAGCGATAAGCATATCGCCTTTTTTATCGCTGAATTTTACGTTGCCATCTGCCCAGTTCGTCACTGCGCCTGTGGACATAATCACGTTATCGGTATTGATAAAACCTAAACCGTTAACGCTGATGCCATTCGCATTAGCAATAATTACGCTCGCTTTATTACCCGCAACTTCTAAGTAACCGTTCAGCACGCTTGCATGACTGCTCGTGACTTCATTTAAAATTACTCTTGCACCTTTGCCAGCCAAGAACATATTGCGATCAATGTAACCACCAAGCTCGGTTTTAGTGTACTTTGTAGCGTTATTCAAAATCAAGCCTGTAGATTTAATATTAAAATCACTATACAAATTACGAGAAACGCCATTGCTGTTTACTTCTGCAATCTGCACTAAATCTACTCCATTCGCAGCTTTATCAATTATCGGTTTGTATTTGCCATTGGCATTAGCATCTGCCACTAAAGCTAAATCATCGTCGCTAACTTTATCCTTTTTTACTGTGTCAGCAGTACCAGAAGCATCTGCTACATCAGGCAAATCAGGTGCGTTAAAATCTTCTGCTTCACGCGAATCATCGGGGTCAGGCGTAACAGGAGTTTCTGGTGCATTAGGATTATGTTCCGTAATGCTTACACCAGTAGTGTTATTGATTTCTCCGTCTGCACTGATAGTGTAGATATTATTTTTATTTAGTGTAAGTTTATCTGCGTCAATTTTTATGCTATTTGCTGCACCAATAGAACCATTTCCGCTTAAAATACCACCAGCAGTAATATTGGCTTCACCATTACTGTGCATATAACCATCATTATTGATAGTTGCAGTGCTAGCAATATTCAGTGTTTTGGACGCACTTAAAGTGCCACTATTTTCGACGCTGTTTGCCGTAATTTTTAACTCTGCATCTTCTTTTAAGAATGTAGGATTTTCTTCTTCATCTTCTGTTGTATAAGCTGCACCTGCTTCTAAAGTTCCACTATTCGTCAGTTTGCCGCCAACAGTTAAAGTTAAATCTTTTTGCGCAGTAACGACACCATTATTCTCAATATCTTCTGTACTGGTAATGGTCGCAGTTCCGTCCGATGTTATAGAAGTATAATCTGCTTCTTCTATTTCATGCGTATCGTTATTTACTTTCCCGCTACCGTTTTGTGTAAATACAATCTTACCATCATTCGTAAGCGTTAAATTATCCTGCGCTTTGATATTACCGCCAATGTTAAAGCCCAAGCCTTTTTCCGTACCAACTAAAAAGATTTTACCAGCATACATACCGCCTAACGCAGCTACATCCAGTGCTACTTCTGGCTTTTCATCATTCGCAGTAGTTGCTTGAACGTCTAAAGAACCATCTTGTTTGTATTTTACGTCATTACTACCTGTAACAACATTGATTTCATCGTTTGCCCATAACTCATCGTTAATTTTAATAGCACGAGCCATAATTTCCAATTTATCTGGTCTATAATCAGTACGTTGTTCTTCTGTTAAACCTGAATTTTGTATATCTATAGTGCCTCTTGCAACAGAAAAACCATTTAACTTCCCGTTAATATCAAAATTAGGCACACCTGTAGTAAGAGTAGCTCTGCCTACGTTGATAAAGCCAAAACCTTTGCCCACAATACCATTCGGGTTAGCAATAACTAAATCCGCTTTTGCACCAGCTATTTCCAACATACCATTTAAGTTGGTTTTTCCTGTACCAGTTACTTCAGTAAGAATTAGTTTTGCCGCATTGCCATTTAATTTAGAGTTTGCTTCAAGCTGCTGTTTTAATAGTATAGAATCTGCTGTTCCTTTGGCTATATTATTAAACACAGCACCATCCGCACCAACATTGAAGCTTTCCATTTTATTATGAGAAACGCCAGCATTATTAGCTGCTGCAATATCAATAACCTGCGCAGCACTATAGCACGGTAAAGCTATCTGCATTTGCAAAGATATAGCAATAGCTAAAGCTAAAAATTTCTTCCTTTTCTTGCTAAAGTAACCCATAATAAAACTCTTCCTCTCTCATTATCATACCTAAAATCTGTTATAAATCCATCAAATTTGTGCTGTCAGCATCAAGCCATATGTTCTGCTGGCAGTTGTAAAGCCTTCCGGCTTTTTAAGGGGATAGCCAACAAATGCGTCGTAACTAAAAATACCTAAACGTCCACGCACGCCAAGAGCACTGCCTACTAATTCCGTACCTAATAAATATTCCGTAGATGGTCCGGAAACTTTACCATAATCTAATGCCATATAGATTTGGTGTGGTAAATCTTCTATTGGAAAGCGCAATTCGTTACGCACTACAATGCCATCTTCTGCCGAAAGTGTCTGTTCTCCGTCAAAACCACGCACGCTGTACCAGCCGCCAATCGAGAAAAATTCACTGCCATAAATTCTTTGATCAGCTTTCTGCGCACGAACAGAGAGATTATATTGCGCATTATATTTTTCACCAAACGGAACAGGTGCAGTATAATTTGCACTGAAAAGATACATATTATATTGCGTTGTCGCTTCATCAGGCATTCCGTCAGTCGGCCCGGCATCCGCATACCACGGCAAACCTTTCTGCCATTTGAGCGAAGCATCTAACACGCTTGCGCCAAGATATTGTCTATGGTTCACACCAATCTGCATC
>CAVKDE010000109.1:0-5669 GCA_963654835.1 Duodenibacillus sp.
GACCCATAGCATTGCTCAAAAGGTCAGAAGCATAGCCATCCTCCACCTCAGCATATAAAGCATCCTCGCTGACATCCTTCGTCAGCAGCTCTAAATTGAGTTTTTCAATCATTTCTTTAACTTTCATTCTTCGTGACCTCCATTTTTATTAATATCTTCCGGTTCATGATAAATTGGTATCTGCTTAGCTAGTTCCAGCATCCCCTGCGATAATTTATGCACACTGGCGCGCAGCTTAAAAATGCAGTCAATCTCATGTGCCTTGCCCTGCACAATATCCTCCGCTAAGCCCTGACAGCTTGGTGCGCCGCACGCGCCACAGTCCAGCCCCGGCAGGGAACACAGGACTTCCTCCATGCGCTCGAACTTTTTCATCGCTTCCATGATATCATCATCAAGCTGCATCATCGGACGCGCTACAAGCTTCTTCCTATAGGCTGCAGATTTAGGGAAATCTTCCAGCACCATCGTGCGTGCCATCGCCTCGCGCCTATCTGCAGGCTCGCTTTCGCGCAGTGCCGCAATGCGAGCGCGCAGGTTACATTCTGCGACGAATTTATTTTCCGCCGCCAAAAGGCCGCCTAAGCAGCCACCTTTGCAGGCACTGCATTCCACATAATCAAGCTGTGGCATTTTATTCATGGAAATCTGCTCCAGCAAATCATACACGTTTTCAATGCCATGCACTGCTAAACCGTTCTTTATTCCGGCAGCCGCAATTTCCCCGCCATAAACGCCCCAGCCTAAGCCGTAGGAAGAACCTGTGCGCACGTTCAGCTCATGCGTGCCGCCTAAATTTTTCAAAAGCAAGCCATAAATTTCTGATAAGCTGAAGCTGCCTGTCAGCTCTGTGTGCTGCACATCAACAGATTGACGGATATTAGTTTCTTTCGACGGGCAAGGAGAAATAATCCAGACGCCAATCTGCTCCGAAGACAGGTGACGTCGCGCCGTCGCCTCCCGCTTCACATAAATCGCCGCAGCCTCAAGCGGTGCTAAAACAGGCACAACCTGCTTAATCAGCTCCGGAAACTTCACCTGCACCAGGCGCATAACCGCAGGACAGGTTGCCGAAATCAGCGGCTTGCGTCCACCTGTATAGTTTTTAATATAATCTTCTATCTCGCAGGCAATATATTCCGAAGCAAGTGAAACATCAAAAATTTCATCAAAGCCTAAATTATGTAATCCCTGCCAGATATCTTCCAGAGGAATATTGGCCGGGAACTGCGCATAAAGAGAAGGCGCAGGCAGCACAATATTATAGGCGTAAGCGGAAAGTTCTTCCAGCGTATCTGTTTTCACGCTGAACGCATGATAAGGGCAGCCCACCGCACAGGCACCGCAGTCAATGCAGCGGTCGCCTAAAATCTCTGCCTTGCCGTTACGCACGCGAATCGCCTCTGTCGGGCAAACCTTAACGCAGGATACGCAGCCCTGGCATTTAGCTTTATTTAGTGTTACCGAATGAAAATACGTCGTTGGCTTTAAAGCCATTGCGTATCACCTCGTTTCGTCTATTTATAGATCCTCGCTTTGATGCTCAAAGCGCATCGTAATCGTTGTTCCTTCGCCCACCTTGGATTGGATATCAAATTTATCTGAACACTTCACCATATTCGGCAGGCCCATACCTGCGCCAAAACCCATCTGGCGCACATAATCAGGTGCAGTAGACCAGCCTTCCTGCAAAGCTTTATTGATATCAGGAATGCCAGGCCCATGGTCGCTGATTGTAATAACTGTCGCATCAGGAAAAACTTCCGCTGCCACATTACCGCCGCCAGCATGTATAATGACGTTCATCTCGCCTTCATACGTGCCGATCGCAATGCGGCGCACAATATCCGCCGGGATGCCTATGCGCTGCAACATTTTTTTTATTTTGGAAGAGGCTTCGCCTGCACGCTCAAAATCACCGCCAGCGCAGTCAAACGCCATTTTTACAGATTTACTTTCAGTCATATCGCTTACTCCTTTTTGCTGCAGCCACGAATACCGGCCTCGTACAAAATGCCACAGGCTTCAAATAAGGTAAAATTTGTAGACAATACAGGCAGATTGTTCTCCGCTGCCGCCTCAATTATATCCTCATCGGGCAGTTTGCCACGCACAAACACCAGCGCACTCAACTCTGTCATGTCCGCCGTGCGTACTACCTGCATATTTGTCAGCCCTGTACAAAGCAGCGTATTGCTTTTGGTAAACGCCAGCACATCACTCATCATATCACTGCCGCAGCAGGTTTCTATCTGCCTGTGCAGCAGCTCGCTGCCTGTCAGCACACGTGCTGCCAAAAGCTTTTGCACATTGCTTAAATCCATACTCATCGCCCCTCCTGTTTTATTATAAATAATCATGTACACGCTTTTTGAAAATTTTAAAGAGATCAGGCTTCTCCTCGGACATAAAAACATAGCCCGGTGCCAGCTCCTCCGCTCTTTGGCGCGCTGCTTCAAAATCGTGGAACACATCCCATTTAGATGCCACCTGCTGCCTGCCATATTGGCGCAAAAGATACGCAGGATGATACGTCGCAATACAGTCAAACCCTTGCTCCGAGCGGAACCACATGCCTCTATCGCGCGTAATGCGCATATCCGGCCTGCCCAGGTAATGCAAGGCAACGCTGCCTAAGGCCACAATAACTTTAGGCTGAATGATTTCCAGCTCGCGCTCCAGCCAGCGTTTAGCACAGAAATCCGCCTCTACAATATCCGGCGTGCGGTTATTTTTCGGCCTGCACTTAATAATATTCGTGGTCAGCACCCTGTCACGCGTCATTTTGGTCGCCCAAAGTGCTTTATCCAAAAGCTGCCCCGATGGCCCGATAAGCGGACAGCCGTAATCATCCTCGACACCGCCAGGGCCCTCGCCTATAAACACAATAGGGCTCTTGGGATTGCCATACCAGCCTACAGGCGCAATAGCATCCTTGCGCAAATGGCAGGCTTCGCACTGAGCCAGCTCTGCCTGTAATTCATCTAAATTCACATTTTCACCCTCTTATTCGCCTAAGCTCGGCTTATGCTGCGTCACAATAAACGGCAGCTGCACACATAAATCCTTACGTGCCTGCCATAAATTTTCCCCGGCAGCCTGAATATTGCCCACAGCAGGTGCCACCTTACGGCCAAAGCTGCCTAAAGCCAGCATCTTCCCGCTGCTATCAAAAAGTGCCTGTTCCAGCGTCAGATACCAATAAGGCTCACGCTGCGGCTGGCTGCCATCAATACCGCACACCAGCATATAATCAGCACCTTCACGCCTGCTTATTTCCAATAAATCACGCGTTGTATAGGCATCCTTAGGCAAATTTTTTTCCATAATCATATAACTGGGCAGCATTTTGCGATATTCATCCGTCACAAAACGCTTGATATCCGTCACGTAAGCCAGCTTTTGCAATTCTTTAGAAGTATGCAGCCACACTGCTACCACAGGTTTATCTGTAATCAGCTTATCCCGCACAGGCTGCAGGCGGCCAAGGCTTATCTGCCTGTCGCGCTCACGATAATATTCACTGATACTGTAATCAAAATACATCGCCATATCATGCTGCACGCTCCCCACCTTCTGTGGCAGAGTGTACTTTATCTGCTCGCCGAACTGCTTATAGCCGCCAAAAAAAGTCTGTAAGCTGCCGGGAATAGGATCATTGGAATTAGTAATGCGCACAAGGTTAATCTTCTCGCCATAGGCATTAGCAAAAGCTTCGTTGCCAACCGCCGGCGCACCAAAAGTAATAACAGTAAATTTTTCTTTAGGCAGACCCAGGCTCACCAAACGCTCGCCCAAAAGCGTCGCGACAGCGCCGCCAAGGCTGTGCCCTGTAAGCAGCAAATGTGCGCCAGGCTCCTCCTGCACGCGTTTGAACACGCCCTGCAAACTGCCATTCTCGCCAATGACAGAACTGCGCAGCACAGTATCCACATAGCTGTTAAAGCCTGAATGTACCGCAGGCAGCGTTTTATCCAGTGTCCCCGCTGCTATGGCCTGCATTTCTTCTAGCGTGCGCCCGCCGTAATTGACGCGCTCCGTTTTTAAATTTATTTTCCAATCTGTTCCGCTCGCGCTGCCACGAAACGTTACCAGATAAATCTTCTTTTTGGCATCCGGAAAATAATTTTGCGCCACAGCATAATTAGCTTCCACCTTATCCGCGCGCTGCACATAAGGTTCAATCTGCCAGCCATAGCTGCGCAGATAATCAAACTCTGTTGAGCTTTTGGGCAGATACACACCCAGGCAGGAAGCAGCAGCAACTGTCGTAAGATATTTTTGCACATATACTGCACTCACAGGCTGCGGTGTTGCCGCAAAAGCTGCACAGCTAAACGCCATACATAAAAAACTCAAAAGCAAACTGCTAAACCTCATCAAGCGCGCACCTCCCAAAGAAAAAATAAAAGCATTAGTTATTCTTACTACAATTATAATTAGTAATCACTAAAACAGCAAGAACGCGCTACAAACTTTTTGCAAAAAATTTGTAGCGCGTACTAAGTTAAGCTTGCCAGCTCCTATATTTATTTTCCTTTAAGCTCAATAACAATCATCTCCGGAGCAACCTCTGTGCGCACCGGCGGACCCCAAAAGCCGTAGCCGTTGCTAGTAATAGCGGTGAGCTTCGCAAAATTTGTGCGACCGTAATCAAGCTTGTACATTCTTTTCGTCACCATGCGGTTGGGAAAGAGCTGGCCTGTATGCGTGTGTCCTGCCAGATACAAATCATAGCCTGCCTCCGCAGCGGCGTCGAAGCGGCGCGGCTGGTGATCTAAGATGATATCATAATATTTAGCGTTATCATCAGCAAGGTCAAAAATACTTTCCGTTCCCTTTTGTTTAGAATAATCCTCAATACCTGTAATTTTTACTTTATCATCAATAACAGTATCCGCATTACGCAGCACGTGAATGCCTTTTTCCTTGAGCATCTGCTCCCAACGCTCCGGGTCATCAATATATTCATGGTTGCCATAACTCATATAGATAGGTGCTTTAATCTGCGCCAGCGCAGAAAGCGAATCCTGCTGTTCCACATAAAAAATACGCTCATCAATCAAATCACCTGCAATAAGCACAAAATCAGGCTGTTCGCCATTTACGCGTGCCGCCAGCTTAGCAGCGTACTCATGACCTAAAATGCGTCCCATATGTAAATCTGTGAGGAAAACTATCTTATAATGGCTACCAGCAGGAAGTTTTTCTGTAACAACTTCTTCCGTGCGCACGGTAGGATGAAAAGCGCGATACGTACCCCAGCCAATAAAGCAGCATATAAAAACAAACGCTCCCAACGCAATTTTCGCCGAAGGCAGGTGCAAGCCGATGAGCTTGCTGCCAATGTAAATAATACCATGCAATGCAGCAACAAGCACACTGTAATAGCCAAAGGCTATCCACAAACCTTCAAGCCAGGCAGAAGCACGCGTCAAAAAGAGCGGCGTACTTGGCGGCAGCAGCACGCTGATAACAGTGTTGAGTGCCAAAAACAGATAGGCAAGGCCAAACGTCCAGCTGCGTGCGAACGCAAGGTTATGCCGCCAATACAAATAGCCTATAAGGCTCATAAGAAAATCAATCGTCCCGATAAAAATTAAAATGCGCATCTAAAAACTCCTTCAATCAATCTCTAGCTTAATACTATTTATTATACAGGCTAGAGC
>CAVKDE010000110.1:0-5642 GCA_963654835.1 Duodenibacillus sp.
CGTAAGGAGGGGAAAAACACAATGACAAAATTTGAACAAATTTTAAACAAGTTGGGCCTGCTGGATGAGGTTACTGCGAGTAACCCAACTAATTCTGCTAATATTGTACCTGCAAATAATGCGCAGGCTGTAGCTGATGCAGTGGCGGCAGAACGCAAGCGCATTAGCGATTTGCAGGCTTTTGACTGTGAAGATAACGCTGGCGTGAAAGCCATTATCGATACCGCGTTAAAAAATGGGCAGACACTCAATGAAGTGCAGGCTTATATTGACGCTGTAAAAACTGCTCCTGCTAATGATGCGGGAAAGCTTATTAAAAATATGATTCTGGACAACAAAGATTCTGGCGTTGATGGTGTGAATGGCAACCCGCAAAATAAGGCGGACGAAGAAAAAGCTGCTGATGCAAAAGCTATGAATGGCTTTGTGGCGGCGATGAATAAGTTTGGAGGTGCAAAATAATGGCTGAATTAGCAAACACTATGGCTGGCGTAAGCTATGATGAGCTTTTGGGCAGCACTGCTGTTACGGCGTTGACTGCTAATGTTACTGTGGCTAAATTATCTGCGGCGGCAGATTATAAGCGTGGTACTTTACTGGGCGTTGTTACTGCCAGCGGCAAATATGCTATCGTTGACAGCGGGGCAAGCACTGGTGAACAGGTGGCAAGCGTTGTCTTAGCACGAGATTTGACCGTAGGAACGGAAAATGATGTGACTGCAACTGTTTATACTCGTGGCATTTTTAATCGTGAGAAACTGATTGTAAAAGCTGCTGACGATAACGCTACTAAACATGAAGAAGATCTGCGCAAGGTTGGCATTTACCTGACCGGCGTAAAATAAGGAGGCTATGAATAATTATGGGATTTGACATTAACGATACTCGCACTATGCTGGCGGCGATGGAACAAAGTTACAAACCTACCACAACTCTGGTAGACGTTTTCTTCCCGCACGCCCAAACTTTTGTAACCAGCACTGTATCTATGGAATTTCGTAAAGGCGGCCGTATGATGGCACCTTTTGTGGTACAAGGCGGTAAGGGCGTGAACCTGGCACGTGCAGGCAGCCAGGTACGCACCTATAAACCGCCCGTGATGCGTCCGAAACGCGTTATTGAGGCGGCAGATATTGCTAAACGTGGCTTTGGCGAAACCGTCTACAGCACCCGCACCGCGGCAGAGCGCGCGGCGGAAATGCGTGCTAAAGATTTGCAGGAACTGCAAGAAGCTTGTGCACGTCGTGAAGAATGGATGGCAGCGCAGTGCCTGCTTAATGGTGAATACGACATCAAAGGTTTTGCTGATGATGGCATTGCTACTGTAGTTGACACTATGAGTTTTGGCTTTGATGGCAAAACAACTCTTTCCGGTAGCGATACCTGGGATAATGCTTCTGCAAAAATTTATGATAATATTGGCGATGCTTCTCAAAAAATTCGCCGTGCGGCAGGCGATATTCCTACCGTAGCGATTTGTTCCGGTAATGTGGTGAAATACCTGCTGGCGAATGAACAGCTGTATAAATATCTGCTTGTCCCGTCTCGTGATAATCTTGCGCTGATGAGCCTGCAGCCCAAGCTTGAACGCCCTGATTTGATGCGCGTTGGCTTTATCCAGGCTTTAAATTTGGAAATTTACTCTTATGATGGTGGTTACACCGATGAGGGAACTGGTGCTTTTGCTCCGTATATTCCTGATGGCCATATGATTATCGGCGTACCTGGCCTTGGCCGTCGCTTGTATGGTGCTGTGGATCAGGTGGAAGAGGATAAACAATGGCACACTTATGCAGCTGCTCGTGTGCCGAAAGTTACCGTGAACGTGGAAAATGATATCAGCTCTTTGACTGTAAGTTCCCGTTGTGTAATTTGTCCTGACTTTTTGGATAAATGGGCGACTTTGAAAGTAAAATGAGGAGGCAGCCATGAAGGTTTTAATCAAAAAATTTAGCCTGGTGCGTGATGGCGTAACCTATAATGCCGGTTCGGTGGTAGATTTACCGGATAAAGAAGCTTTAAGGCTTACCGGCGAAGCGGCAAAAGAATTTGCTCTACTGGAAGAAGTCATGAAAACTGAAGACGAAATGCCTGCAAAAGCTTCTGCTGAAAAGAAAAAGGCAAACAAAAAAGGTGCTCCCAAAAGTGAAACTGATGATGCAGTGGAAGCAATCGACGGCCTGCCTGCCGTCGATGCTGGCGCGCTGGTAAGATGACCACGTTTGAAGAACAAATAGCTGCGGACAACGCAGCTGTTTTTATCAACGATTTGGAATTTGCACAGGTGCATGATTTAAACGGTACGGAATGCAAAGCGATTGTGCAGGATATTTCCGTTGCGCAGTCGCTTTCCATCCAGACGGGCAAGGATGATAACTACTTTGGTATTTATGGCAGCCGTGTGCAGATCAATTGCCTTAAAGACGATTTGCCGGAAGTACCTGTGTATGGTATGCGTTTTTATTTGGATGAAAAAATGTACGAAGTGGAAAGCGTTGGCGATGATATGGGGATCTTAACCATTCAGCTGGTGGCGAATGACAGATGATTAGTATCAATGCTGAAAACCTGGCATATGCACAGCAGCTTTTAGGCAATGCGCCAAAAGAGATAAACAAAGCTGCTGCTTCTGCTATCAATCGCACTGTCACCAAATTAAAAACGCAGACTTCTAAGTCAATCCGCAAAAATTACACGATTAGTGCTAAAAATATTAAAGGAACTTTTAATGTTCAGCGTGCTAATCATGGTAATATGCGTGGCGCGCTTGTTTCTCGTGGCAGGCCGTCACTATTGACGGAGTTCGGCGTGCGCAGAAATAAACGTGGTCCTGTTAAAGTGCAGGTACGCAGGCAGAGCAGTGCAAAATCTGTACCTGGCTTATTTCTTGGCACATCACGCAAAGGTTATGTGGGCGCAATGCAGCGTACGCAGCGCAAAGCACGTTACCCGTTGCGTGTTCCTTACGGTCCGAGTGTGCCACAGATGTTTGGTTCAGAAAATGTTATTGGCGAGCTTACTCCATTGGCAGAAGCTACGCTGAATGAACGCTTTCTGCATGAAGTGGAATACCGCTTTGGTAAAACAAAGTAGTGTGTATTTTTGTACACACTTGCATTAAAGACGGGTGCAAATTTTTGCACCCTAAAATTTTAGGAGCAGCTATGACTACAGTTGAATTAATGGACAACCTGGCCAACTTTTTACGGCCTGTTGTTGCTGATTACAGCACAAAGCAGCCTAGTGGTCAGCGTGAAATTAAAGTTTATGCCGGCTTTCCGCCTGCGCGCATGAATGCGGATGAGCAGGCATCGTTTATCTATGCGCTTGTTACCAGCGCACAGGATACGGCAGATAATGAAATGAGCACGGCAACGGTAGAAATTGGCTTTAGTATTTATGATAACAGCGATGTAGATGATTGGCGCAGCCTGTATAACCTTATGGAGCACGTGCGCCAGCACCTTTTGAAGCATCGTCTGGTAGCGGACAGGCATCGCCTGCAGCTACCTATAAAGCTGGAAGTACCGGAAGCTCAACCTGCGCCGCAATGGCAGGGGAAAATTACGGCAATGTATACAATTGGTCAACCTTATGAGGAGGACATTCATTATGACGACATCCAAGAAACAAGAATCAGCGAATAAAAAGCTGATTTATATCGGTCCTAACCTGAGCCGAGGCAGATTATTGCAATATCAGGTCTTTATTGGCGGTTTGCCTACGCATCTTGAAGAAGAATTTACGGCAATGCCTGCTCTGAAGCGTTTGTTTGTGCCTGTGGCAGAATTAAATGCAGCGATGGAGCAGGTAAAACAATCTGGCACACCGCTCAATAAATATTTTAAACAAGCATTGGAGGTGTAATATATGGCTTATAAACATGGTGTCTATGTAAGTGAAGTACCTACAAGCATTGTCCCTGCGGTAAACAGCACGGCGGGCCTGCCTGTAGTGTTTGGCACTGCGCCTGTGCATCTTGCAAGCGACCGCGCGGCAACAAACAAACCTGTTTTATGTTACAGTTACGCAGAAGCTGTGCAGCAGTTTGGCTATAGTGCAGACTGGGATAAATACACTTTGTGCGAGGTTATGTACAGCCAATTTGCTTTATATAATCGTGCGCCTGTAGTTTTCGTCAATGTGTTGGATCCCAAAACACACAAAAAGAACATCAGCAATAAGGAAGTAACCTTGGCTGATAAAGTTGGCAAGCTGGAAACAGCAGTGCTTTTGGAAACTTTGAAAGTAAAAAAAGCAAGTGCAGGACAGCCGCTTAGCGAAGGCGTGGATTATGAAGCAGCATATAATGATGACGGCGCATTAGTTATCACTGTACTGGAAGGCGGCGAAGTGGAAGAAGCTGCTTCTTTGTTCCTGGATTATGACGAACTTGATGCTTCTATGGTGGATGCTAACGATATTATTGGTGGCATCAGCATTAGCGATGGCAGTTATAAAGGCTTGGAAACATTAAACAAGGTCTTTCCTCTTACCGGACTTGTGCCTGGCATTGTGCTTGCCCCCGGTTGGAGTGATAACCCGACGGTAGCGGCAATCATGAAAGCGAAAGCAGGCAACATCAACAGCCATTTTAAAGCTATTACCTTAAATGATGTGCCGACTGATACCGTGCGTAAATATACTGATGTAAAAGCCTGGATGAACCAGAACAGCTACACCGATACTTCTCAAGTAGTGTGCTGGCCAATGGTAAAAATGGGCGATACAGTTTATCATATGTCAACGCACGTGCTTGGCGTTATGGTGCAGGTGGACAGCAGTAATGATGACATCCCGTATGAAAGCCCTTCTAACAAAAGCATGCAGATTAACGGCTGTTGTTTGAAAGATGGTACGGAAGTTAATCTTGGACCGGATGAGGGCGAATACCTGAACGGGCAGGGCGTGGTAACTGCGCTGAATTTTATTGGTGGCTGGAAGTGCTGGGGCAACCGCACTGCGTGCTATCCGTCCAACACTGATCCGAAAGATGCTTTTATCTGCATCCGCCGCATGTTCAATTGGCACGCGCAGACTTTTATTCAAACATATTGGGCAAAGGTAGATAAGCCTATTAACAAGCGTTTGATTCAGACTATCATGGATAGTGAAAACATCCGCCTGAATGGACTGACCGGTCAAGGTGTTATACTTGGCGGGCGTGTGGAGTTCCGCGAGGACGAAAACCCTACTACGAACCTTATGGATGGCATTATCAAATTCCACACTTACATTACTCCGTGCGCTCCTGCGCGTGAGATTGAAAACGTACTGGAATATGATCCGGCATACTTTGAAACACTGTTTGGCTAAGATGGAGGTGAGATAGATGGCGAATGTACCTGAAAAATTGATAAACTTTAAAGTTTATCAGGATGGCAACGATTTAGTGGGCGTAGCTGATGTGCAGCTCCCGTCATTAGATGCTATGACGGAAACGGTTAAAGGTGCAGGCATTGCAGGTGAGTTTGACAGCCCTGTTTTGGGACACTTTGGCAGCATGGAAACTGTATTGAACTGGCGCACGCTGGAGAAGCGGAATATCATGCTGGCGATGCAGACGGGTATAAATCTGGATTTGCGTGGCGCGCAGCAAGTATATGATAGTTCTGCCTGCAAGTATGTAGTGCGTCCTGTGA
>CAVKDE010000111.1:0-5631 GCA_963654835.1 Duodenibacillus sp.
CTTTATCTTACTGCCCGGACCGCCTGCTGAGCTGACGGATGTGTGTGAAAAGCAGCTTTTCCCAAGTCTATTAAAGCGTTTTGAACAAAATGGTATTATCCTTTCGCGCACTTTGCATTTGCGCGGCATTGGCGAATCGCTTGTCGCTGCTAAGCTGGACGAGCTGATTATGGCGCAGACTAATCCGACGATTGCTCTTTACGCCCGTTATGGAGAAATTCTTATCCGCCTGACGGCGAAGGCTGCCAATGCTGAGGCTGCTAATAAAATGCTGGATGCGTGCGAAAAAGAAGTGCGCACGTATGTAGATGCTTATATTTACGGCGTAGATGATGCGACGCTGGCAGCCTGCTTAGGTAAAGAGCTTTTGGCGCAGGGCAAGACGATTGCTTTTGCGGAATCCTGCAGCGGTGGACTGGCAAGCAGCCTGGTGACAGATGTTCCCGGCAGTAGCGAATATCTTTTAGGCAGCGTTGTGAGCTATACCAATATGGCGAAGGAAAAACTGCTGCATGTGCAGGCCAGTACGCTGGAAGAGTTCAGTGCTGTGAGCCGTGAGACGGCGTGTGAGATGGCCATGGGCGTGCGCCAGCTGCTGGGCAGTGATATTGGTGTGAGCATTACGGGCAACGCAGGCCCGGGCGCGAGCGAAGGCAAACCTGTAGGCCTTGTGTATATTGCTGTGGCAAGTGAGGATACTATCTATTGCCAGGAGCACCACTTTACCTCTACTCGAACAGAAAATAAGCTAAGAATAGCACAGACTGCTATTTCTATGGCTATTGATAAACTTTTAGAAGCTAAGAAAAATATGGAGGACAATAAATGACAATTCAAAAAGAAATGTTTGGTAACTTAGAGCTGGACAAAAAAATCGTAAACGCGTTGACGGATATGGGCTTTGAAGAGCCTTCTCCGATTCAGGCTGCAACCATTCCTCTGGTGCTGGCTGGCAATGATGTTATCGGTCAAGCACAAACCGGTACCGGTAAAACTGCTGCTTTCGGCATTCCTCTGGTACAATCCATTGACGATTTTAAACATATTCAGGCTCTGATTATGACACCGACCCGCGAGCTGGCTATTCAGGTAGCAGAAGAAGTGGGCAAGATTGGCCGTACCCGTCGCGTGCGTGCACTGCCTGTTTATGGCGGTCAGCCTATCGAACGCCAGATTCGTGCACTGCGCAACAATGTGCAGATTGTTATCGGTACGCCTGGTCGTTTGATTGACCATATCAACCGTGGTACGATTCATTTAGATCACATCAAATTCCTCGTACTGGATGAAGCAGATGAAATGCTGGATATGGGTTTCGTTGATGATATTGAAGAAATTATGCGCAGCCTGCCGAGCGAACGCCAGACTTTGCTGTTCTCTGCTACTATGCCGCGCCCGATTTTGAGCCTGACGAAAAAATATATGAAGGCACCGAAGAATGTTACCATTACTAAAGAAGATTTGACTGTGCCTTTGATTGAGCAATATTATTTTGAAACTAAGGATAAGATTGAAGGCTTGTGCCGTCTGATGGATGCAGAAATTGACGGCAAGCTGATTATCTTCTGCCGCACGAAGAAGGGCGTTGATGATTTGAGCATTGCGCTGTCCAGCCGTGGCTATATGGCAGAAGGCCTGCATGGCGATTTAAGCCAGAACCAGCGTGACCGCGTTATGAAGAAGTTCCGTGAAGGCTCTGTAGATGTTTTGATTGCTACCGATGTTGCTGCTCGTGGTATTGATGTGGACAACATTACCCACGTTATTAACTTTGATATTCCGCAGGATCCGGAAAGCTATGTACACCGCATTGGCCGTACAGGCCGCGCAGGCAATACCGGTGTAGCGATGACCTTTATTACTCCGCGTGAGTTCCGTCAGCTGAAACTTATCGAGCGCACGGTGAAGACGAAGATTCAACGTCGTCAGCTGCCGACTGCAGCAAATGTTATTGAGCGTCAGCGTGACCAGATTATCAGCAAGATGCAGACAGTGCTGGAGCTGAACGCTTACCATGATTATATGCCTATTGCAGAAAGCCTTTTGGATGATTACAGTGCGGAAGAAGTTGCTGCTGCTGCGCTGAAGCTGATGCAGGAGGGTGTTAAGGCTCTGGAAGCTCCGCAGGAGGATATCTTAGCGAAGGATTTGCGCAACACTGGCGGTCGTCCGGGTATGGTGCGCTTGTTTATGAACATTGGCCGCAGCCAGAAGATTATGGTGAAGGATATTGTGAGCACGATTGCGATTGAGGCAGATATTCCGGCACGTGATATTGGTTTGATTAATATTTATGATAAGTTTACTTTTGTTGAAGTTCCGGAGGACGTTGCGGAGAAAGTTATCGGCGCAATGCATAAGAACTTCATTAAGGGCTATCGCGTAAATATTGAGCCTGCGAAAGCAAGAAGATAAAAACATACCCCCGTCAGGAGGTGAAAGATATGGCGAATGAAATTTACGGTAACTTAAAGGGTATCCGTAATTCCGTTATTGATGAATTAAAAACATTTTATGATATCCGCTTAGAAGGCGGGCAGATGCTTTCAAGCGAGCTTGCTTTGCGCATGGCAGATGTTACTGATTACATCAACCGTGAGGTGAGCGTTTACATTGCGCGTAATGGCCAGGTGTTGGCTGTGGCGGTGGGCGATGATATGAGCGTGGAGCTGCCTCCTGTGGAAGGCAGGCGCGGTGCGAGCCGTTTGAGCGGCGTGCGCTGCGTGCATACGCATCCTAACGGCAACCCCACTTTGAGCGGGGTGGATATTTCTGCGCTGAAAAATAACCGTTTTGACGCAATGCTGGCTATTGGTGTAACTTCGCCAAACTTTAGCGAGAGCGTGCTGACTTTTGGTATGATCACAGGTATTGATGAAAACGAGCAGTACCAGGTGGAGTGTTACGGCTCGCTTACGCCGAAGGAGGCCGAGGGCATTTACTTTCCTAACCTTGTGGCGACGGTGGAGCGCATTTTAGATAAGCAGACAGGCAGCACGAGCCTTGCTCAAGGTACAGAGCGTGCAATTCTTGTAGGTATGGAATATGCAGGCGGTGCGAGCACGATTGGCTGGACGGCAGAAGATTCTCTGGAAGAATTAAAGCAGCTAGCTGATACTGCGGGAGCAGAGGTGGTGGCACGCTTTTTGCAGAAGCGGCCGAAGCCTGATCCTGCGTTTTTCATTGGCCGCGGCAAGGTGCAGGAGCTGGCACTTTATGTGCAGCAGGAAAATATTGATTTGTGCATCTTTGATGATGAGCTTTCGCTGGCGCAGCAGCGCAATATTGAGCAGGCTATGGGCGTGCGCGTGCTTGACCGTACGGCACTGATACTTGATATTTTCGCGCAGCGTGCGCATACGAATGAAGGTAAGCTGCAGGTAGAGCTGGCGCAGCTGCAATACACGCTGCCACGCATTATGGGCAAAGGTTTATCGCTTTCCCGCTTAGGTGGCGGCATCGGCACGCGCGGCCCTGGTGAAACCAAGCTGGAAGTAGATCGCCGCCGCATCCGTGATCGCATTGCCTATATTAAAGAGTGTATCAGCAAAGTTAAGAGTGTGCGCAGCCTGCATCGCGCAGGCCGTGCCAAGGCTTCTGTGCCGACGGTGAGCCTTGTTGGTTATACGAACGCAGGTAAATCTACACTTTTAAATACGCTGACTAATTCTGATATTTATGCTAAGGATCAGCTGTTTGCGACGCTCGACCCGACTACGCGCCAATTAGATTTGCCACATAAGCAGCAGGCGATTTTAACAGATACGGTTGGCTTTATCCAACGCCTGCCACATCAGCTTGTTGCTGCCTTCCAGTCAACGCTGGAAGAAGTGGTGGAGGCGGATGTGCTTTTGCACGTTATCGACGTGAGCCATGAGCTGTATAAAGAGCAGGCCAATGCTGTTTATCAGGTGCTGGATGAATTAGGCGCGAAGGATAAGACGATTATCACAGTTTATAATAAAATTGATAAGCTTCCTGAAGGTTCTGCGCTTGCCGAGCGTTTGGCGCAGGAAGAAAACAGCATCTGCATTTCGGCCAAAGCGCGGCTCAATTTAGACGCTTTACTGGAGCTGATTGCGGAAAACCTCAAGCTGAAAGCTGTAGAGGAAACTTTCCTTGTGCCTTATAATGATTCAGCGGCAGTGGCACGCTTGCATGACGCAGGCACGGTGCTGGAGCAGGAATATCTGGCCGAAGGCACGCTGCTGAAGGTGCGCTTGGAGGCAGAGCAGGTGCAGGAGTTTGTAAAATATATCTCGAAGTAAAGGTGAAAGTTTTGGTAGATTATAAAGCATTGGAGCAGGCAGCTTTAGCTGAAGTTGCCAAGCATACGGCAGAGCTGGAAGAAGCAGCTTTGTTCAATACGGAAAAGGTTATTGCTGCGTTTAGAAACAGCATGGTTTCTGATTATTATTTAAAGCCGACCACCGGTTATGGTTATAGCGATGTTGGTCGTGATAAGTTAGATGAAATTTACGCTGAACTCTTTAAAACTGAGGCAGCTTTGGTACGTTCCCAGTTTGTCAGTGGTACGCATGCGCTGGCAGTTGCGCTTTTGGGCAACCTGCGCGCGGGTGACGAACTGATTGCTGTTACAGGTGCGCCTTATGATACGATGCAGACGATTATCGGTTATCCGGTGAAGAGCGAAGGTTCTTTGGTGGATTTGGGTGTAAATTACAAGGAACTGCCGATGACAGGCGCTCATGTGGATTTAGCAGCCGTGAAAAAGGCTGTGACGAGCAAAACGACGATGGTACATATCCAACGCTCCTGCGGTTATAGCAGCGAGCGCAAGACTATCAACGTGGAAGAAATTGGGCGCATCTGTAAGGCTGCTAAAGAAGCTAACCCGAATGTTATCTGCTTTGTGGATAACTGCTACGGCGAATTTATTGAAAAGAAGGAACCGACGGAAGTTGGTGCAGATCTCATGGCCGGTTCTTTAATTAAAAACCTTGGCGGCGGCTTGGCACCGACTGGTGGTTATATCGTTGGCCGTAAGGATTTAGTAGAAAAGGCGTCTTACCGTTTGACTGCACCTGGTTTAGGCGGCGAAATGGGTGCGACGCTCGGCGATACAGCGCGCGAATTTTATCAGGGTTTGTTCCTAGCACCGCATATTGTAGTGCAGGCTGTCAAAACAGCAATTTTTGCAGCGGCTGTATTTAAAGGCTTAGGGTACAACGTAAAACCGCTGCCGGAAGAACGTCGTAGTGATATTATTCAGGCGATTACGTTAGAAAGCAAGCAACGCTTGTGCGATTTCTGCGTGGCTATTCAGGGAAATTCTCCTGTTGATGCGCATGTGGAGCCTGTGCCGAGCCCACTACCAGGTTATCAGGATGAGATTATTATGGCAGCAGGCACGTTTGTGCAGGGAGCTTCCATTGAGCTGAGTGCGGATGGTCCGTGCCGTGAGCCGTTCAATGTGTTCTTCCAGGGCGGTTTGACGTTTGAGCATGGCAGACTGGCAATTATGGCAGCAGCGAAGCGCGTAGGGCCTAAAAAATAATTCGTACATTAAGGAATGATTTTTATGAACAACATGGCAGTATGTAATTATATAGTGGGCGTGCTGGGCGCGGTGATTGGCGGCCTGATTATGCAGGCATCAGCCGAGTTTCC
>CAVKDE010000112.1:0-2850 GCA_963654835.1 Duodenibacillus sp.
TCATTTCCCTTCCAATGTAACTCGGACAAGCTCACCATTTGGCGGGTATTTCTTCAAATCGGCCGACGATAAACATCGTTGTTAAAATCGTCCCAATTAAATTATTTTCGGCGTCAGTCATTTCAGCCTCGATAACCATAGTAGAATGTCCTGCATGCTTAATATGGCTGGTTACTGTCAGCGTCGTCGGCTTATGGACGCCTTTAATAAAATTCATACTGAAATTAAGTGTTGCCACTGCTGCGCCCACACTCGCACCCGTAACTCCTAAAACAGAATCCGCCAGTGCCAGCATCACGCCACCGTGACAAATATCTCGATGATTAAAATGCTTTGCCGGGTCAATATCAATGCTGACCTGGGCACTGCCACATTTTATTTCACCAATATGCACACCAAACTTATTCATAAAATTGTTTTCCGTGTACATTTGACGAATATAGGCAGGAACATCTTTAACCTGCTCCATTGCTCTCATCGCCTTCCTTCGACAGCCGAAAATAGTACTGTCATTGTATCTCAACTATTTTACCATAAAAATCCTATTAACTCAACACTTTCATGCAAAAAAATAGGCTGGCAAGATAGCTTTCGCTCGTCTCTCGCCAGCCTGTAACGTCCGCAGCTGCTAAGATAAGCAGCTCATTTACGTTTAGTCAATAATATTTTGTTTGTAATCGTGGTACAAAGCTTTCAGCTGTTCCATCGTTTTACCCATTTCTACTTTGAGTGCAGAAGCTGTATCATAATCGCCATCAGCGATAGCTTTGCGAATCGCCGTAAAGATGCTCTTCTCTTCAAAGGAATCTTTCGCCAGTTTAGCACGCAGGTTCTGGATTTTGCGCCACATAGCTAAATCGCAATCCGTACAGGTTTCCTGGTTATGCAAACGCTTCATATCAATAACTGCCTGATAATTTTCCGGAATCAGGCGGGTCAAAAGTTCTGTCTTCCAGCGGATGATAGCACCCTGCATGAAGGATTCAATGTATTCAGGTTTTAAGATATCGCCTTGTGTAAGCACAGCAACTTTCTCCGGATATTTTTTGAAAGCACACAGGTTCTCCCAAACGGTAGCAGGCGGTTCGCCAAACAGCTTGCTGCGTTCTTCCGCAGTAAAATCTTCAAACACATCATCCTCAGTACGGTATTGACGATCCTTATCCAAATAGAAGCCTTCTTCACCAGCCTTCTTGGAAATTTCTTTTTCCAAGGCCTTTAAATCTTTGCCGGATTCCACGCACGCCTTAATGCCATCTAAGCAGGACAGGTAGAAGGCTGCAATAGCAATGTAAGTATTAGTATAAGGGTTCGGCGAACGCATTTCAATACGCGTAGCCTTATCATTATCCAAATCGCGGATCAAGCCTGCGAGAATAGTTCTGTTACGAGACGGATTTTCCGGACTCAGGCCAAGGCTGGTAACAATGCAGACAGGTGCTTCAAAACCGGGTTTTAAACGGTTGAGCGAATCAATCGTGCAGGAAATGAAAGGATTAGTTACTTCATAATTTTTCAAAAGGCCCATGAGTGCGCCATAACCGATGGCAGAAAGAAAATCTTTGTGCATATCTTTCGGCGAGAACAGGTTGATAAATTTACCGTTCTTCATCTTGGCGGCAATACCAACATGGGTGTGTTCACCGCTGCCGGCAACGCCGGGAATCGGCTTAGCCTGGAAGGAAACCTCAAGGCCATTCATGCGGAACACTTCTTTAACAATGATGCGTGCCAAAAGTTCGTTATCTGCTGTCTGTACGCCGCTGGCAAATTTCCAATCCACTTCCAGCTGCTCCATAACGTGCGTCATATGGCCTGCGCCGTCAATCTGGCCTTTAACGCCGCCACATTCCTTGTGACCCATCTCCGGCTCTAAACCGTACAATTCCAAAGTCTGTATTGTCTGCTCCAAAGCAGTACGCACATTGCCGCGCGTGCGCTGCCAATATTGTTCCTGCATAATCTGGGAAGAAGAAAGCGCTTCCAGCGGTGCATCTTCACGCGGAGTTTTCACCCAGAACTCCAGCTCCGTAGCACTGGTGAAGACAATTTTTTCAATCTCTGCCGAATTTACGTGCTCCAAGCCTGCAATAACAGGATGCTTAGCAAACAAAGCCTTAATTTCTTTTTCCACATATTCCAGAGTATCATTTAAAATAGAGCGAGAATCAACATGATTACCATTGTGAATCAAATAACAGGGAATACGCAGCGTGCCAATCATACGGCCGCTTTCTGCATCAAAATGCTCGTAGTTGTAATCAATGAACCAGTTAACTGTTTTATCAACCTTCATATCAACACGCGCATCGTTCAAAGTAGCAATACCCGTCAGCACAACAGAAGAACCATCTGTCTGTGCTGCGCTGCCTTCCAAAAAGTTTTCCATATCGTCAAGGAAAATCTTCATAGGAATTTTTTCATCAGTATCATTACCGGCAAAATCAACACCCATCAGCGATACGAACTGAATCTCCGGATGCAGAGCCAAAAGCTCACGCAAGGTAGTTTCATTTTGCTCTTCCGGTTTAATTACATACAGTAAATCTTTGTTGTTCATAATCAGTGCAGCCATAAGGCTGCCTCCTTTCTAAATACTCCCTAATTTCTCGTTTACGAAAAACGCTCACTACACATTTTCCGCAAGATAAACGAAAAAGGACCTTTTTAAGCACGGGAAAATATACCGCTTACTTAAAAAAGTCCTCATTGACTATTTGCACATATTATATCAAACCTATGGCTAACTGTCCAGCTTTATTTTTTGCGCTGACTTAGCGCAAAAGCTGTACAAGAATTTCTTCCAACGCTGTATAACTGCGCCCGCCCTGACGCAGCTCGGCGTTGAGC
>CAVKDE010000112.1:2860-5534 GCA_963654835.1 Duodenibacillus sp.
CGTTGAGCTTAGCAATCGCCAGCAACGCCTGCTGCACTTTTTGCTCTTCAAAACGCCGTGCCTGCTGCGCCAGCATCTTCATAGCGTAAGGATGGCGCACACCCAATTCTTCCATCAATGTTTTTTGATCATAACCAGCACGTTTCAGCTCCAGGTAGCGCAAAACCTGGCGCAGCTTAGCACTCACCATACCACACAGCGGTAAAATATATGTGCCGTTCTTGCGCGCAGAAGCCAATGCTTCCAAAGCTTCCTTGAGCTTGCCTTCCATGATAAAATTTGTCAACGCAAAATCAGAAGCTTCTGGCAATGCTGCAAAAATATC
The DNA here is from genome assembly GCA_963654835.1 of Duodenibacillus sp. Lineage (GTDB taxonomy): Bacteria > Bacillota > Negativicutes > Acidaminococcales > Acidaminococcaceae > Phascolarctobacterium_A. The sequence goes on from CAVKDE010000112.1 coordinate 3,186, forward strand.
TATCACATCCTGACGCGTCCATTGCTTGCGCTCACCTGCGTAAATGGCAAGCTTGGCAATTTCCTGCTGCAAAAGCTGCAAAGGTGCCTTTTCTACAGGCGCAAGATATTCCATAATCATCCCTACTGCTTCATGGTCAAAACGTGCGCCGTAACGCTCTGCCTGCTCATCCAGCCATGGGCCAAGTTCGTAAGGACGCAGGCTGCTGCAATCACAGACCAATGCAGTTTTTTTGAGCTGCTTATAAAGTTTGGTGCGCTTATCAATTTTTTCAGCACTAATAAGCAACGTGCAATAATCAGGCACATCGCTAAGCAACGCGCAAAGGCGTTCTAAGTTGTTTTGCTTTTCCTCGCCTTTAGCACTCCACAACTTTTCGTCTTTGAGCACAATGAGTGATTGCCCGCAAAAAAACGGATACGTATTGATAGCAGCACTCAGCTCACTTAAAGCGGTATCTTTTTCAAAAATATTTATTTGTCTGTCCGCAGCGGGCGTGTCGCCAAAAACGTAATCCGGCACGGCTTTAACAATCTGCGTGCGGTAGTACAGCTCTTCGCCGCACAGCAGGATAAGGCGCACTTCACCTAAAGGCTTACGCTGCTGCAATTTATATAATAGTTCTTCCGGTTTAATGTCCATTGATTCGCTCCTAAAAAGCTTTTTTGTTATATACATAACTATAACATTTTATTCCGTCAGCGTCAAAGACAACCTTCACGCAGCCAAGTTCATCCGTGCGCGCTATCGCGCTACGCGCTGCGCGCACTCGTGCCAGTGTTTCTGCGTGCGGATGCCCATAGCGGTTCCCCCGCCCACAGGAAAACACTGTAAGCTTAGGCTGCACACGCGTGAGAAAATCACTGCCCGTGCTGCCACGCGAACCGTGATGCCCCGCTTTAAGGAGCGTATACTGCTCCTGCAATATAAGCTGCTCTTCGCGTTCTATCCCCATATCGCCTGTAAAAAGCACGCTGCCCTGCTTGCCATAAACTGCTGCCAACGTGCTTGCTTCATTGCCGCTTACAGGCTGCGCAGGTGCATCCACTATCACCAGCTGCGTTTTTACATCTAAAGGCAAGGCAGCACCGCTCTTAGCTGTTACAATATCGAGTGCACTGCTTTTACGCGCCTGCTGCAAAATTGCCTGTTGCAACGCCTTGCTCTCCTCTGCGAGCAGCTCATTAGGCAAAAGCAGCAGCTTCACCTTAGCTTGTCGCAAAAGGCTCACACAGCCACCCACGTGATCAAAATCGTAATGACTTAAAAGCAGCACATCAATCTGGCGATAACCGAGCGAGCGCAAAAAAGGTGCTACAACCCTGCTGCCCGTATCCAATCCGCGCAGGCCACCTGTATCAATAACAATAACCTTTTGCCTTGGCGTAACCACCACAGCGCAATCCCCCTGCCCCACATCTAAAAAATATACTGTTAAAGGCACAGTACGCTGATATTGATAACAAAATGTGCCTAAAAAAATGCTAAAGCACAAAATAAGCACAGTATAACGCTCCTTGTTGCTAAAAATTTGCAGCCAACTAAAATCTGCAAAAAAAGCTAAAGCTGCATAATATAAAAGCCAGCAAGATACGGGCAGCGTGCCGATAACGAGCGTGCTATAAGGCAGGCAAGCCAGATATTTTCCCTGCGTCAGCACCTGCTCTAAAATAAACGCTGCAGCTTGCAAAAGATAATCACCAAATGGCAGCAATAAGCCTAAAAGTGTTAATTGCGTTGCTATCTCCAAAAGAGGAACTAAAAGCATATTACTTATGCTAGAAACAACAGACACCTGATGAAAATGCATAACTTCTACAGGCAGCGTTGCCAATTGCGCTGCCAGCGTTACTGCAAGTGCTTCGCTTAACGGCTCTGGCAAACGCGCCGGTACTAGGCGTTTGCACGCAGGTAAAAGCCACACCAATCCCGCCGCCGCTGCAAAGGATAGCTGAAAACCAATATCGTAAAGCCATAACGGCTTACATAAAAGCAGCACCACCGCCACAAGACAAAGCAGCCGTCCCCGCTCTGCCCCCTTGCCGCCCCAAAGCAGCACAGCGCACATCGCCAGCGCCCGCAGTACGGGAGGACGCAGGCCGCAAAGTGCTGCGTAAAGCGCAAGCAGCACAATAACCAGCAAGTTACGCCACAATTTAGGCAGCGGTTTTAAAACTGCTAATAGAAGGCTAGTTAAAAGTAATAGATGCGTGCCTGATACAGAAAGCAAATGTGAAATGCCGTTAGCTGTAAACAGTTCCCTCATTTCTTCATCTATTTTTCCGCTGCCTCCTAGCAGCATACTGCTTAAAATACTGCCCATCTCCTTGCCTGCCACACGTTCAATAC
>CAVKDE010000113.1:0-5527 GCA_963654835.1 Duodenibacillus sp.
AGGCTACATCGATTAAGGTTGCTGAAGCAGCTAAGCTGGCGGAAAACTCTCAGCGTGATATAAACATTGCCTTTATGAACGAGCTGGCGATTGTTTTTGATAAAATGGGCATTCGCACAAAGGATGTTATTGAAGCGATGAACACTAAATGGAATGCTTTAGGCTTTACGCCTGGATTAGTTGGTGGCCATTGCATTGGTGTTGACCCCTACTACTTTATTTATAAGGCCGAGATGATAGGCTACCATTCGCAGATTATTGCCGGTGGACGCAAAGTTAATAACAGCATGGGTGCTTATGTAGCGGATAATATTATCAAACAGCTGATTTTAGCGAAGAAGGACGTGCGCTCGGCGAAGATTTTCTTTTTAGGTGTTACGTTCAAGGAGAATTGTCCTGATACCCGCAATTCGCGCGTAGTGGATATTATCAAACGCTTAAAAGAATACGATATCAATGTTAGTGTTGTAGATCCTTGGGCAGATAAGCTTACGGCGAAACAGGAATATGGTGTGGATTTAGTGCCTCTTGCAGCTGTACATGATGCCGACTGTATTGCTGTGTGCGTGGCGCATAGAGAGTTTACTTCCCTCACGCCTGCGCAGCTTGCTGCCTGCTATAACCATAATGCAGGGAAGAAAGTTTTTATTGATGTTAAGAGCGCATTTAAACCAGAAGATTTTCCGGCGGGGGATTTTGCTTACTGGAGCTTGTAAAAGCTTTGCGAGGAGAACGTGAATGAAAAAGGACTTGAAAAATAAGCAACTGAATATCGCAGCAGCTGTTTTTAGCGGATTGTTCATGGCGGCAGTTCCTTGGGTGTGCCAGGCAGCGAGTGCATATCAGGATGTGGATCAGATTTTAGAAAACAAGGTTTACATCGTGGGCAGCATTGCGGATATTAATGAGGTAAGGCAGACGCTGGAATCTTTAAAGCTTAGCGGTATGACGGGTGCCTTTGTTATTGATGCGCAGGAGCTGAAAGAATATCCGCAGGCGGTGCAGCTGATTACGCGCGCAGGGCATAAAATTATCCTGCGCATGAAAGCGCAGACGCAGAGTGCTAAAGCGCAAGCAGCAGAAGCAGAGAAAACTGCTAAAGCTGAACCTAAGGCAGAAGTATCGGAGCTTGCAGCTGCAAGAAAACGTGCGCTAGAAAGCAAAGATGATAATGGGAAAACGCAATTTATAGAAAAACTGCCCGCTGATGCACAGGTCAAAGAAGTAAAGGTTGCGCAGAGCACTAAGGTAGAAGAACAGCCACAGGCTAAACCTAATCAGGCCTTGAAAGTTGTTGGTCAGCCAAGCAATTCTAATAGGACGAATACTAAAATAGATCATCCTTTAACGAAGAAGGAACGTATTGCCCGCGATTTTTTGGGCGTTAATGAAAAGGGTGAGAAGGTTGCTTTGCGTTATCCGGGAACAGCGAAGGATGTAAATGATGTGCCGGATTGGTCCATTGCTTCCTTGCTCAAGCTATCTGATTATGGCTTGCTTGCACCTGATGATGTGCGTGAAATTCTTTCTGAGCCTGATCGTGAGCTGATGGCAAAGATGACGGCGCGCGCTTATCACCTGTGCGAGGAGCGTGAGGGCAACGATAGTTATGATGCACGTTTTGAATTAGAAAAGCTGCTCAAAGAATATGATAACGAGCTGCGCAACCTTGGCTATGGTGCGGGTGATTATGCAGCTTATGCTAAACTTCCTGTAGAGCGGCAGACGAAAATTGGTGGCGAGCTGCGCTACAATTATGTTGATCATAGTGGTGATGATCCGTATAATTTTTATGATAACCGTTTGCGCCTGCGTCTTTACGTGGAGCAGCCTTTAGATGATACCTGGACGCTTTACGGTATGGGTGAGGCCAATAAAAGCTGGGCTGGCAGAGATTACACTAAATTTGCTTTGGAACGCTTATACATTGGCGGCGAATATAAACAGGTTAATATCATGGCAGGCCGCTTTGGCGTGGAATATGGCGATGGTAATATTTATGACGGGCGCATGACGGGCGTGAGCCTGCGCACGGGCAGCAAATTGCAGGTGCAGGCAGATTTTGGCCGTCTGCGTGAAAACCAGACAGGTGGTGCAATTACCGCCAGCTATACCGAGCCGCGTTATGATTTGGCTGCCGGTATCTATCATTTTGATAAAGACAGGCACTTAAATTCTTCGACGACGATAGGCTCTTTAGGCGGCATGTATTATATTGGCAATTTTGGTGTGGGGGCGATGTATATCTGCTCCAAAGCAGGCGATGAATCAGGCAGCGGTTATATTGCGACAGTGAAGTATGGGCGCAACCGTTCCTGGATTCCCGGTACTTATGAAATTTTTGCCAAATATTATGACCAGGCTGATTCCACATATATTTCGCATACGATGACAGGCCTGGCAGATTACATGAACGGCTTCAAGGGTGTGGGCCTGGGTTTTGCTTATACGCTGATGCCCAATGTTGTTTATTCTATTGAGTATTACGATTTGCAGGATAAGAAAACAGGTCTTAAAGGACGCACTCTTTGGAACCATGTTGCTTATTATTTCTAAAGTTTGAGCGGGGTAAGAATTTATGAGATATCATACAGGTATAAAAATAATTTTTGCAGCAATTTTTATCGGTATGGCCAGCTATGCTTATTATTTCTATAATAATGACAGCGTTCATGCAGGTGATTATGCCAATGTGCCTGATTTAGCTGCGGCATATACAGCTGATACGGAAATTGCTGAAGCCAAGAAAAAATTAGCAGATCCTAAGCTTGTGCCTGCTACCGTAGTGACGCACACTGTTGATGGCAAAAAGCAGATTGCGCTGACTTTTGACGGTTTGCCGCGCAAGGCTACGCTGGACAGATTGCTGGATGTTTTAGACAAGCATCATGTGGAAGCTACTTTTTTTGCTGAGGGCGGCAATGCTGCGCTGGATAAAAGTCTGATTGAAGCAATTAATGACAAAGGGCAGAGCTTTGGCAATTATACTTTCATCGGTATGGCAAAGCTGGATAAGCAGCCTGCGGAGGAAGCGGTGAAGCAGCTATGCATGGCGCAGAAGGTGTTTAGCGTGACGAGCAATTTTCAGCCGGAACTTTTTAAAGCACCGCGGACGAATTATGATGTTCCGCTCTTAAAAGTGGCGGCTGCCAGCGGCTTGAAAAGTGCGGTAAAGAGCGATGTATATTTAAATACAGATGCTTTTACTAATGAAGCAGAAGCGCAAAAGCAGGTGCAGGTGATTAAGCCTGGCAGCATTGTTTCTGTGGTATTAGGCAGGTCTATAGAATTTATTGAGCAAAAGCAGGGCAAAATTGATGAACGACCGGCAATTGATAAAAAGCCTTCGCTGGAATTAGGCAAGCATCCTAGTGTGAAGCATGAAGATGTGGTGGAGGCAACGGATCGCTTTTTAACTGCCTGCGAAAAGCAGGGGATGCAGGTTGTGCCTTTAAAAAATATGCGCACAGTGCGCCTTGCTCCCGCACCGCAGACGGTGACAACGACAGATAAAATTATGGCGCGTGTAACGATGCTTTTAAAAAGCCCAAGTACAGGCGTAGCTTACGCTGCGGAAAATTATGCTGCGCTGCGTGCGCAGAACGCTGGCAAGCTGGCCGAGGAGCAGAAAATGCTGCTGACAACAGAACCCGCAATAGCATTTTGCTTTGCCGGTTTTGGCAAACCTGAAGCGACTAATGCAGTGCTTGATAGGATGCAAAAGCTTGATCTTCACGGGACGTTTTTTGTAGGTGCGCGTGATATCCGCAATAATCCGCAAATTATGCAGCGCATTTTGGCTCAGGGCAATGAGCTGGCGATTGCTGTTTACAGCAAAAAAAGCGGCAGCTTTGAGAGCGTGTGCCGCGATATTGAAGAAGCACGCACTTTGCTGCGCACGCAATATGGTGTGGAAACTAAGCTTGTTAAGCAGCCTTGGGGTAAGGTGGAAGATTACACTAAAGAGGCTGTTAGTGCCATGGGCTGCACGTTAATCAGCCAAAACGTTAATATGGTACAGAGCAGGCATAAAGATTACAAGACAGCTAATGAGGTTTTACCGGAGCTGTTCGGTAAATTTGTGTATAGCCTTGGCCGTGGCTGGATTATCAATTTCCGTATGGATTATTACACGAACCCGACGCTGTGCGCTGATGTGATGCAGCTTGTAAAGGAAAAGAAGATTGACAACATCGCGTATTGGTCGTTTGATGATGATCCGAAGCGTACTCCTACCAATAATTCTGCTTACAGCATTAAGAGCGTGGGCAGCATTTTGGCGAATAAAAAATATACTTATACTTTGCCTGCAACTAATATTCCTGAACGTTTGCAGCCTGCATATAATTCTGTACAGAACTTATCTTTGCAGGAATATATGCGTGAGCGTTATATAGGTAACGGTACGGTTAATATTGACAGCAACACTTTGGGCTTTTCGCAGGCAGCTTTGCGCCAGCTTGATACGACAGGTGTGCTGCACACCAATAAGCCTGTAGTTTTCTTTGGCTTTGATGATTGGGGAACGGATGCGCCTATCAATCAGCTGCTTTACGTTTTGCGCAAACATAAGGCCAAAGGTACCTTCTTCATCCTGACGCATAATGTGAAAAATAATCCTAACCTTTTGCGTGCGATTGCCATGGAAGGCCATGATATTGCCTGCCATACTGCGAGCCATAAGCCGATGGCTTTAGTGCGTGGCAATGACAGGATGTATAGCAACCAGCAAAAAGAGAATTTAGTGGAGGATTACAAAAACGCTTATGCCGAGTTGGCACGCATTACAGGTGATGTAGAAGTGGATGGTCATTATTCACTGACGCGTATTTTCCGCCCGCCAACTTTAACTATCAGCAAGGATGGTTTTGAAGCACTCAAGGCTGATGGCTACGAATATATTGTTTCCGGTTCTACTTCTACCCATGATTATGCGGCGGAAAATCTGTACCAGATGGTGGACGCTATTCGCGATGGTTTTTATGAAAAGAAGGGTCCGCATAAGGGTGCGGTGAAAAATGGTGCAGTCTTTGTTATGCACATGAGTGATGTTTCGCGTTATACAGCGAGAGCTTTGGACATTTTGCTGACATTGAACGAGAGGAAGGCTGCTGACGATCCTACCCGTTTTGAGGTTGGCCGTTTGTCAGATTTTTTGGTTGATGGCTATAATCAGTCTAAAAAGCAGGCTACACTTGCTTTGCAGGCAAAACGTGGCCAATAATTTTGCGTATACGATGTATAAATGATAGGAGTCTTTGTAGATGACTGCATTAAAGGATATCTTACTCAAGCAGCGTCCTGACCGTCGTTTGCTGCCTAATGTGCCGGATAAGGAAGGCGTGCGCACCAACAGCGACAGGCGTGGCTCGATAGATGATAATATCCATGACAGAGTAAAAAAGAGTATCAATGAAAATACCGCAGGCACACGTTATCTTGTGAATTATCCTGTTAAGGTGCGTGTGGGGCGGAGCTTAAAGGGTTTTACCTGCAAGGCGATGGATATTTCCAGCTCCGGTATGGC
>CAVKDE010000114.1:0-5520 GCA_963654835.1 Duodenibacillus sp.
AGGCTACGCTTATTATTAAAAGCACACGCACCGCACGATGGACGAATACTGATATTGTTCAAGAAAAGACGCATATAAGTTTCTTTGCGTTTGCTTGCACCAAAACGCTGATGTTCCGTCAAAAATAATGTTTCGCCCCGCTTCCAGCCTTTAGCTTTATCACGGAAACGTACCTGCAAAACAGGTTCACCCGCCTCCTGCGCCAGTTCTGCCAAATGCTTTTGATAAACCTTCGGACTTGGAACACCATGGCACACTACATCCACCGTAAAAAGATTGCTAAAAGGCTTCACCAGATATCCCTTCAAGCCAGCAATCTGACAAGGCGTACCACTAAAAAGAACATTTTTCCCTTCGCGCAAAATTTTACGGATTTCACTATAAATACTGCCAATCTCACTCTGCACATATTTTGATCCACGCAGTTTAGGCAAATCACAAGTATTATCTACAAGTATATGGCGCACAATAAGTTTTTCATCTAAAACAGCACCACAAACAATGCCACCCTGCTGCAAAACTTTTTCTGCCAGAAGCGTAAACATACCACCGCTAGAACTCGTAAATCGCACTTCATCTTGCTTATTTTTTGCACCATATACTGCCAATATATCATGCTGTTCCGGCTTATGCAGCATCGGGCAGACTTTTTCACATAAACCGCAGTCCATGCACATTTCTTCGTTTACTTCAGGATACAAAAATCCTTCTTCATCTGCCTGCATCCTAATACAGCCACGCGGACAAATATTAGCACACGCACTGCAGCCTGTACAATTATTTTTAGAAGTTATTTCAATCATTTGAAAACCTCCATTTCTGCATTTACAATTGATACAACCACACAATAAACGGCATCGTAATAGTACAAAGCGTAGCAGTAATGACATTGATAACACTCGCATATTCAGGCTGGTTATCAAAAAGTGATGCCATGCTTACGCACGTCGTAGCTGAAGGAGTTGCCGTTGCCAGAAGCGTAATCAGCAAAATTGTTTCACCATCTTGGGAAAAGCCTGCTATCCCACTATATTTTAAAAATACCAGCACTGCCAAAGGCATAATTATCAGGCGTAAAAATGCTACCAAAGGCACACGCTTATAAGATTTTATTTTCTCCCAACTCATCTCGCCAAGCAGCATACCTGCAATAATCATCGCCGATGGGCCTATTACCAAACCCAAAGAATGCAGCGCATCATTCACAGGAGCCGGAAAACGCCAACCCGTAAAGAGCAGCAGCAAACCAATGAAAATAGCAATCATATTGGCATTTGTAAAGACAGCCTTCCAATCCATATGCGTTTCACAAGCCATAGTGGATTTCATATGCGTCCAGAACAATACCAATTGCACAGCAAGAAAACTGCTGGAATAAATCACCCATTCCGGACCAAGCACAGAAACTACCAGTGGAATAATGAGATTACCTGCATTAGAATAAATAACAGAGCACTCTTCTACTGCGTTAAGATGCAGCAGCTTTTTCAAAAATACACCCATCGCCAAAAGCAAGGCCTGTACAACAACTGCCGCGCCCACGCTCAGCAGCATACCATGCTGAATTTCCGGCGTAAAATCAATTTGAAATGATTCTAAAATTACGCAGGGAAAGAACAAATAAAGCAGTAAAATAGACATAATTTTGCTATCTGCTGCTTTGAGTATCTTCATCCTTACCAACGTCATGCTCATGAGCATGATAATAAAAAGCGAAAAAATCTTTTTTGCTAAAATTATTGAAAGCATAAAAACCCCTCTGTTATCAGTTTATATAATTATTATACACTACTTTTGCAAATTCTTCTGCTATTGGGTTTTCCCATACAACTTTTTATAAAAGTAACCTTATCTCTGATAATGCTCACGCAAAAGCTTAATCTCCGCTGCATAACCTGGCAGCTCATTGGGCGTTTCCAGATAAAATGGTAATTTACACAAAGCAGGATGATTGATAACTGCTGTAAGAGCCTCCAGGCCAATATTTCCTGCGCCAATGCAGGCATGCCTGTCTTTATGGCTTCCGCAAATATTAAGGCTATCATTAAGATGGATAGCTTTCAGTTTTTCCAAGCCTATCACTTTGTCAAATTGCTCCAGCACCCCGTCTAAATCATGCACAATATCATAGCCGCCATCAAAAATATGACAAGTATCCAGGCAGATGCCCAGCTGCTCATTTAGCTGCACCTTGCCTAAAATCGCTGCCAGTTCTTCAAAACTGCGCCCTACTTCCGTGCCTTTGCCTGCCATTGTTTCCAGCAGCACTGTTGTATGCAAATCTTTATGCAATACACGATTAAGCAGCGTAGCAATTTTTTCAATGCCAACTTCGCTGCCCTGCTTCACATGGCTGCCAGGATGAAAATTATACATATTACCGGGAACATATTCCAGCATTTGTAAATCTCCTTCCATCACCATTTTGGCAAATTCCAGCAGCTTTGCATCTGCTGCACAGGGATTCATAGTATATGGGGCGTGTGCCAAAATCGGCGCAAAATGATGCTCCTGCATTAAGCTATTTAGCGCAGCAGCATCTTCAGGCTTTACAGCCTTCGCCTTGCCGCCACGCGGATTACGTGTAAAAAACTGAAAAGTATCTGCACCAATTGCAAGTGCAGTCTTCCCCATAGCCAAAAAGCCTTTAGAAGAAGATAAGTGACAACCTATATGTAACATTGTAAAACCCTCCCTAAATCGACATTTTTCCTACCTACTCGCTTACTATTATACACCACACGATATTTCTATAACAACTGCAGAAAATAGAAGAAATTAAAAACTCCAGAAACTATAGTCAGATTAAACCATAGTCTCTAGAGTTTTGATGACCTCCTGCTATTTTTACGCATAAAAAAACTGACTGCAAAGGTACAATCAGCATTTTCTATATTAAATTTCAACATAAACAAAATTTATGTTGGTGCCGCGGAACCGAACCATGCCAAATATAAACGTTTTAAAACTTCCAATGATTTTCTTACTTAAGCGCATAGCAACAGACAGTCAAAAAATCTTATTATTCTCAGCTGAAAGTAAAGGCCTTCACCTAAACTTTCAGCTTTTATGTTATCAAGAAGCATCAAAATTAAAACTTTAACGGGAACAGTGATAAAATTCGTTATATACCTGCTTCAGTCCAGCATATTTACCAGATTCTCGAATGCCATAGATTTCTTTGACACTATAACGCAGATTCGGTAAATCATCCCTAGTAACTATAACGAAATAATTATCCGACTCCTTAACACGTACAGCAAAATCCTCAGATTTAATAAATCTATTGCATTCATCTATAAAAATTATGCTGTTATGGATAAATTGCAGATTCTCTTTCCAACGCTGTCCACCGATAACTACACAGGGAATTCGCATTTTACTAAAACACCGCTGCTCTCTCCATCTCTGTCATAAGCATTTAATAAATCGAGAAGCATCGTTTTACCGGTAGCGCTATCACCACAAATAATCGTTATATTTCTCGAGATAGTAAACTCATAGCGCAGTCTGTTATTTTGTACAAAAACACTATACTTGCCCTTCATGCTCTACCTCACAAAAAATCATAAACAACATCAAGCCATTCCTCTTGATTATGTACGACAACACCATTATTCAAGATTTTTATAGCATATTCACCATCGCCAAAATTCATACTATGATGTAGGCAGATCATTAAATCCTTATTCTCAGCAATTTTTAATATCCATTTAGCACAGTTATCACCACATGCTGTCGCATTAAAAATTTTTTCACTTTTATCAAAAGCTAATAATAGCAATGTCTTTACGCCGCCTGACAGCTCACGCGGTGATATCGGTCCAAGCACTGGGCTTTGGATTAAATGCGGACCTACCACTTCCGATTTATCTACATCCTTAATCATCCTTTTAGCCAAATCCGTCTCAAGCCACGAATCCTCGTATTGATTTATAAAGTATAGAGGCGGATTGTAAATCTCATTATCACAATCACCTAAATATATGCTCAGCATTTTTACACCTCCATAAAATTGAACCTTAACGTCTTTTTAAAAGAAATTCTCCTAAATCCTCTTCGACACAAGCCTGAACCTGCTGCGCTATATCTTCAGCAATCTTAAGATTCATACCGAGTTTCTTTGCAACTTCCAAGATATCCTTCATGCCTGGATTTTTGCCATTACCAGCAACCGTTGTTGCATGCTCTCCACCTATAGAATAACTATACGTCAAATCATAAGCCGGCGCTAAAACCCATTTTTTCTCATCCTCAGAATATATAAACGAAAAGTTTTTAGAATGATCGTCGCGGTTATGTGCGAAAACGTTAAAACACATTAATCTAAAGAGTTTTTCAAGCTCCTGATAATCCTTTGTTAACGTCATAGTCAATTTTCCCAAGATAATATAATCCAAATTAGGAATCCTATGTGACGTTTCCAAAAGAGCACTTACCGAAACCATATGAATTCTTTTTTCACCCTCAGAAGTTTTCACACGATCAAATCTTTTGGTACCGAAGTAACCCTCACAACGCGCCGAAGGAAACAAACGCGTTTCTGACATACTTATCCCACATTTTCTGGCACAAAGAGAATACTTGTACTCCTGAAAGCCTATATCCGGTTTATCCATAGAAGCAGGAAACTTGATAATCCAATCTTCGCCATTAACCTCTGTAAGTATTTTAGGTCTTGCACCACCAGAAGATCCGCCTAAAGAAAACAGTTCATCAATATTATCATTATACTCAGAAGATAGTATTAAACTGCACTCTTCAGCCAGCTTATCTAAATCAGCAAATCCATTTTTCTCAGCAATATTATATACTGGCTCATAAGACAAAGCTCCCATACCTGACGTGCCTACAATCGCCAAACGCTCAAGATTCCCAACATTATGAGGATTTATTTTGTTTTTCAGTAATAAACGATCCACCAGCAGCCTGCCCCATCCATCAGGCAAGCTGTCTGCAAAAACACCAAACAAACCATCAAAAGGATCTTGCTTAGCAATAAAAGGCTCTTCTCTTAAAGGCAAGGATAAAGGGCTTATAGAAAACCCATTACTCAGCCATTCAGGATCATAAACAAAGGCAGTCAGGTAACGCTGATGTCTAATGATAGAGCCAACCATTCTGCCATTATAAGATACACTAATCTTGTTGATTTCTTTCATTTTCAATCTCCTCAAGTGACAAATAAGGCACATTGCTGAAAAGCTGCTTCAGCTCTTGTTGAATATTCAACGCAATAGCAAGTTTAGTCAAAGATAATAAGGAAATTTCACCTGTACTCTCAAAGCGCTTCACAGATCCTAAGCTTACTCCTGATTTCTCACTCAATTTTATCTGTGAAATCTTGCGACGTTTACGTACAGCACGAACGCGAGCTGCAATTCCTTGGTTTATCTCAACCGGTGTAGCTTCCAAAAAATCAAACATATTCATAGCTAATATTTTATCCCAAAAGTGTTATTTTCGCAAGCTTTGGCTAATATATTAGCTGTTGCTGCTTACCACGTATGTATTGTTGTC
>CAVKDE010000115.1:0-5369 GCA_963654835.1 Duodenibacillus sp.
CCCTAATACCATCGTACCAATCGTAATCACAAAACCGGAAATCAGGCTCAGTTTGCCCAAGCCGCGTACATACGCACTCAGCGTGCGCCCGATTTCATCAATTACATTCGCAGCTTTTTCCTGCACATCATAATTGAAAAGGTTTATTACCATCAGCCGCAGCTCACGCCAGTCTTTAAGAAAATAAAACGCCAGAAACGGCACAATGATAAGACCGATAAGGCTCTGCACAATGCCCAGGCTGGACTGCACCAGATTGCGCAGCACCGTGCTCACAAAACCCATCGCCCAGTTTACCAAGGCTGTCATCAGCATATTAAAATCAGATGGTAAAAGTGGAATCGTTGACGGATCTTTCAGCATCGCATCAAGACCCTGTACATTGGATTTTTCTACAAATAGTGGCAGCTTTTGCAAAAACTCATTCATCTGCCCAAAAAGCGGCAGAATAATAAAGCCGATGATCATAAAAACGAACAGGCAAAAGGCAAGCAGTGCCAAAATAATTGCTACCACACGCGAAAGCCTGATCATGCCATGCGCCACGCGTACCTGCGCAATAGCATTAACTAGAGGATAGAGCGCAAATGCCAGCCCGACAGCGAGCAAAAGCGGCAGCAAAAAGCCTGCCAAGAGATATAAAACATAAGAAACAGCAGCCGTAACACCCAGCTTAAAAAAGGTGCTGCTGCGTATAATAGGCCAGTATTTCAACATGATAATTTATTGCAGAAAAGGATTTCTGCGGCGTTCCCAGCCTACAGAAGTCGCAGGGCCGTGACCGGGAAGCAAATGCACATCATCGTCCAAAGGCATGAGCTTGTCTTTAATGGACGCTAAAATTTCTTTATAACTGCCACCGGGTAAATCCGTGCGGCCGATAGATTCGCAGAACACCGTATCGCCCACGAAAACCACCTTACCCGGAGCGTAATAATAACATACGCCGCCTTTCGTATGACCGGGCGTAGCATAAACATGAAAATCCATCCCCGCAAGCTGCAGATCGTCACCATCATGCACCAAATGCTCCGCAGGCTTATCCTTAATATCCGTACCAATGAAGAACGATAAATTGCGGTCAGGCTGCGTAATGCAATCCGCATCGCCTTCACCAATATAGCACGGGGCACCCGTAGACTTACGCAACTCGGCTAACGCACCAATATGATCACTATGACCATGCGTCAGCAAAATAGCAACAACCTTCGCTACCGCCTGCTTAATCATGCCTTGAATAGCCTCAATATCGCCACCCGGGTCAACAATAACGCCCTCTTTTAACTCTTCATTCACAATAAAATAGCAATTCGTTTGCAGCATACCCACCGCTGCATGATATATTTTCATAGATTACCTCCATTAGTAATGCTCAAGTAGCAATTATAATATCGTGGCGCGAATAAAAATTTACGTTAAGAAATTTTTCCTGAGCAAAACGATATTTAATTGCACTTTTTTATAATATCTTACTACTATCTAGCAAAATCGTCACCGGCCCGTCATTTTGCAAATCCACCAGCATATGCGTGCGAAACCTCCCCGTTTCTACCGCCACACCAGCTTCCTTACAGCCAGCAACAAACTGCTCATAAACTTCATTTGCTGCCTCAGGTTTCGCTGCCGCCGTAAACGACGGTCTCTTACCATGACGGCAGTCACCGTAAAGCGTAAATTGCGATACAGCTAAAATTGCACCGCCTACATCCTTTACAGAAAGATTCATCTTGCCTTCCGCATCCTCAAAAACGCGCAGGCCCACAACCTTATCAATAATATATTGCAAATCTTTTTGCGTATCACCTTCAGCAACACCCAAAAAGACTAATAAACCTTTGGCAATTTTGCCTGTCAGCTCGCCTGCTACCGTCACCGAGGCGTGATTTACCAGCTGCACAACTGCTCTCATTTGCCGTCCCTCCTCGCGCTCGCCGTAGAAACAAGACGCTCTACGCTGTAAACGCCCTTCATGCGGCGGATACGTGTCATAATGTATTCCAGCTGGTCGAGCGTAGTAATATCTAAGCCCATGTGCATCGTAGCATTCTTATTTTTATCCGTATGACAGGACATAGAGAAAATATTCACCTTTGTCTCGCTCATAGCATTCATAATATCGCTCATCAGACCTGTGCGATCAACAGAATTAATCACAATATTAACTTTATATACATCGTCAATGCCCACATCCCAGGAAACTTCAATCAGGCGACGCTGCTCCTCAGGATTATTCGTCAGCACATTGGGGCAATCGGCACGATGTACAGAAATACCGCTGCCACGCGTAATATAACCCACAACAGGATCGCCCGGAATCGGGTTGCAGCAGCGCGCCAGCTTCACCATAATGCCTTCCTCGCCTTTGACGAGAATGCCATGGCTGGCCTTCGCTTTGGATTTACGCGGTTTCAGCTCTGCCAGCATCTGCGCCAAATCCTTCGTTGTTTCCAGCTTCTGCTCTTTTTTATAGATTTCCACCAGCTTGGACATTACTGTGTTCAGCGTTACACCGCCATAACCAAGTGTTGCCAAAAGGTTTTCATCCGTATCAATGCGCAGCTTGCTGCCTGCCTCCTTGAGCTTTTCCGGAGTCATCATCACTTTCGGCTCGTAGCCTAAGCGTTTTACTTCGCGCTCCAGCATATCGCGGCCTTTGAGGATATTTTCTTCACGGCGTTCCTTCTTGAACCAATTTTTAATCTTGTTGCGCGTATCAGAAGACCCAACGACATTAATCCAGTCGCGGCTCGGACCATTAGACTGCTTAGAAGTAATAACTTCTACAATATCGCCGTTTTTCAGACGGTAATCTAAAGGCACAATACGTCCATTAACCTTCGCGCCCACGCAGCGGTTGCCTACATCCGTATGGATGCGGTAAGCAAAGTCAATCGGCACACTGCCCACAGGCAGATCAATAACGTCACCACGCGGCGTGAACACGAACACTTCATCCGCGAAAATATCCATCTTGACCGTGTTCACAAAATCACGCGAATCATTCATATCGTTGTGCCATTCAAGAAGCTGGCGCAGCCAAGAAAGCTTAGCATCAAAACCCTTATCGCCACCTGTAGCAGGCTTGCTGCCACCACTTTCTTTATAACGCCAATGCGCAGCGATACCGTATTCACTGATGCGGTGCATCTCAAAAGTACGAATCTGGATTTCCAAAGGCTGGCCGCCACTGGAAAGCACTGTCGTGTGCAGGGATTGATACATATTTGATTTAGGCACAGCAACATAAT
The DNA here is from genome assembly GCA_963654835.1 of Duodenibacillus sp. Lineage (GTDB taxonomy): Bacteria > Bacillota > Negativicutes > Acidaminococcales > Acidaminococcaceae > Phascolarctobacterium_A. The sequence continues at coordinate 3,249 of CAVKDE010000115.1, forward strand.
CTTTAAAACGACCGGGAATAGGCCGCCACATGCTATGCACAATACCTAACGTGCCATAACAATCTTTAACTGTATCAACCAGCACGCGGATAGCCAGCAAGTCATAAATTTCACTCAGCTGCTTATGGTCACGCAGCATTTTTTTATGGATGCTGTAAAAATTTTTCGGTCTGCCCTGAATTTCGCAGCGGATACCAGCCTTTTCCACAGCGTCTTTAAGCGTTACCATCGCTTCATTAATCATTGCTTCGCGTTCGCGGCGTTTGATTTTAACCTGCTCTACCAAATCGTAGTAAATTTCAGGTTCCATATAGCGGAAGGCCAAATCCTCTAGCTCCCACTTAATGGTGTAAATGCCAAGGCGATGTGCTAAAGGTGCGTAAATTTCCAGCGTTTCACGGGAAATAGATTGCTGTTTATGCACAGGCATATATTTCATCGTGCGCATATTGTGCAATCTATCCGCCAGCTTAATCAAAACCACGCGGATATCGCGTGCCATTGCCAAAAACATCTTACGGTAATTTTCAATCTGACGATCCTCTTTAGAAATATATTCAATTTTACCCAGCTTAGTTACACCGTCGACAAGGTTCGCCACCACCGTGCCAAACTGCTCTTTGATGTAATCAAGCTTATAATCAGTATCTTCTACCACATCATGCAAAAAGGCAGCAGCCAGCGTTTTATCATCCATCTGCAGGCCTGCTAAAATGCTGGCCACACCAATAGGGTGGATGATGTAAGGTTCGCCGGATTTACGCGTCTGCGTAGCATGTGCCTTCGCCGCTAAATCATAAGCCTTGCGCACAAATTCTACCTGCTCCGGCGTTAAATATTCTTTGATTCTTGCAAATAACTCATCAATATTTGTTGTATCATTCGTTGAGGGCATTGTCCCCACTCCCATCTATGCTAAATCAGCCGCGTAACAATTCAAACTGACTTAGGTGTAAATTTTCTTGATATAGCTTTAGCAAACGCTCCCGTTCTTTCCGGAGTGTGACGTATAGGGGTGCGTCCTCCAGCGAGCAGCGTCTGATAACACCTTTTGTTATTATACCATTTTTGCAGCTGATAAAACCAAGCTGTTCACAAATTTTTACAGCATTTTCACTAAGCTGCATAGCTTGTGCCGCTAAAAGCTCCTTGATGCTGACACTTGTTTTTATCTGCAGCTGCTGCATTAAAATTTTATAAGCAAGTGCCATCGCTTCACGGTCAGGATGCGTTAAAGCTAAAGCGGTCATAGCTGCCTGAGCGTCATCATTATTATATAAAAGAATAATATTTTGCGTTCCCTGCTCTTTGAGATAAGCCAAAATATCCTTCAACGGATACTGCGGCAGATCAAAAAGCACTACAGGAACCTGATTATTACTCCGTGCCGCATCATTTTTCTCGGCAAAACAGCTGCTATAGGTTTTAACGTCAAGATAAGCACCAATATTTTTTATTGGCAGCAGTTTTTCATCAGCTTCCTGATTAACGTAAACCGTCAGGCGTTCGTGTACACGCGCCAGGCCTTCCAAAATGCGCCACTTATCATCACTGCTCTGACGTAAATCACCCAGCGTAAGCTGCTGGCGCAGGCTCACAGCGTAAAGCTGCACGCTCGTTTCGTTGTTCCACACGTTAATCTTCGGCTGAAAAGCAACATCCGCGATCATACGCTCAAACATAAACGGCAATAAATCCGCATTATTCCACATTACGCAGCGATAAGAGTAATCACCCTTGTCCAAAATGAACTGTAAATGATTCCGCTCCTTGCCAATAGCACGTTGGTTATGCAAAAGCGCATTATGGAAGGCAAAAATAGGCGGCAGATTAGCGCAGCCACAAGGCTCTAACAGCGCCAGCTCTTCTAAATCCTGCTCCGTTATTGCTCCGCTTGCACCTACAACGCAGTCAATCGTCTGGTGTGGCAGATAATCTTCCGCCTTTAAATGCTGCGCCACGTAGGCGCGGAAGCGGCGTTTAAATTCATCCACCTTAGCACGCGGCAGCGTCAGCCCTGCTGCCTGATGATGGCCGCCGAACTGCGTTAAAATATCACTCTCCGCCGCAATAGCATCATACAAATTCAGTGCAGGAATACTGCGGCAGCTGCCTTTAGCC
>CAVKDE010000116.1:0-5316 GCA_963654835.1 Duodenibacillus sp.
TAAAATACAAATTATCTTTAGTATTATATAACGTAAAGCGAAAAAAGTCAAATGCTATATGCAGCGCACATTTTTTATTCTGCCGCAGCCTTCGCTACCGCATCCGCCATACTCTTAACGTATTCATACACGTATTTAGGGGAATCAACGCCATATTTTTCAACAATTTTTTCAATCGCGCTGCCAACAATCGCACCATCGCTGGCCTTCGCCATCGCATAAGCCTGCTCCGGCGTAGCAATGCCAAAGCCTACAGCAACAGGAATATCCGTAGCCTTGCGCACTTCTTCCACAATGCCGCTGATATCTGTCGTGATGTTTTTGCGCACACCCGTTACGCCGAGAGAAGAAACAACGTAAACATAGCCTTGCGCAATCTTCGCGATTTTTTGGATGCGGTCTTTAGAAGTGGGCGCAATAAGTGGAACCAGTGCGATATGGTGCGGTTCGCTATAGGGGCGCATCTCCTCGCGTTCTTCATAAGGAATATCCGGAATAATTACGCCGTCCACGCCCGTTTCTTCGCAGCGCGTAAAAAACTTCTCTGCGCCATAGGCATAAATCGGGTTCGCATAAGTTAAAAATACCAGTGGCACCTGAGTTTCCTTGCGCACCTCTGCCACAAGATCAAAAATCTTGTCGGTAGTAGTGCCTGCTGCCAGCGCACGCAAATCTGCACGCTGGATAACTTCACCTTCGGCAACAGGATCAGAGAAAGGAATGCCAAACTCAATCACGCCTGCTCCGCCTTTAACCATCGCCATCACCAATTCTTTAGTAACTTCCAGGTTCGGATCACCCGCAGTCACAAAACCAATAAATGCTTTTTTCTTTTCCGCAAATGCTTTTTGTATTCTATTCATGTAAATCAACTCCCATATAACGTGCGATAGCAGCAACGTCCTTGTCGCCACGACCAGAAATATTTATAACCATAATCTTATCCTTCGGCAGCGTCGGTGCAAGCTTCATGGCATAAGCCACAGCGTGCGCACTTTCAATAGCAGGGATAATGCCTTCCATCTTAGAAAGATAATTGAACGCTTCCACCGCCTCTTTATCCGTCGCCGGTACATATTCAGCACGCCCGATATCATGCAGATAAGCATGCTCAGGCCCGATGCCAGGATAATCCAACCCGGCAGAGATGGAATATACAGGTGCAATCTGACCATATTCATCTTGCAGGAAATAGCTCTTCATGCCGTGGAAAATACCCAGCTTGCCGTTGGCCATCGTTGCAGCGTTTTTAGGATTATCTACACCAAGTCCTGCTGCTTCAACACCAATCAGGCGTACATCTTTATCTTCAATGAAATCATAGAACATACCCATAGCGTTCGAGCCGCCGCCAACGCAGGCTACGAGAACATCCGGCAGGCGGCCTTCTTTTTCCAGCATCTGCGCTTTAATTTCCTCGCCGATAATCTTTTGGAAATCGCGCACAATTTCCGGATACGGATGCGGGCCCATAACGCTGCCCAGAACGTAATAAGTATCTTCTACGCGCTCAGTCCATACACGCAGTGCTTCGTTTACGGCATCCTTCAACGTACCTGTACCACTCGTAACGGGCACAACCTTTGCTCCCAAAAGCTCCATGCGGAACACATTAAGTGCCTGACGCTCGCAATCTTCTTTGCCCATGTAAACAACGCACTCCATATTCATCAGCGCAGCTGCGGTAGCAGTAGCAACACCGTGCTGGCCTGCACCGGTTTCAGCGATAACGCGTTTTTTGCCCATCTTCTGCGCTAAAAGAATCTGGCCTAAAACATTGTTGATTTTATGCGCGCCAGTGTGGTTCAAATCTTCACGTTTCAAATAAATTTTGCAGCCGCCAAGGTCTTTGGTCATCTTCTCTGCATAATATAATAAGGAAGGTCTGTTAGCATATTCGCGATACAAGCGAGCTAATTCCGCCTTAAAATCAGGATCATCTTTAAATTTTTCGTAGGCTGCTTCTAATTCCAGCACTGCATTCATCAAAGTTTCCGGCATATATTGACCGCCGTGAATACCAAATCTACCTTTTGTCATTTCGTTTCTCCCCTTACACTCGCAATAAATGCGACAATTTTTTTCTTATCTTTTACGCCATCTGTTTCTACGCCGCCGCTTACATCTACGGCGAACGCCTTAGTTTGCGCCAGCACGGCGGCTGCATTAGCTGCCTCCAGCCCGCCGGCTACAAAATATGGCTTGCTAATATCTTTATCTGCCAAACTCAAGTCAAACCTCTTGCCCGTGCCACCGTATTGCCCGGGCGTATAAGTGTCAAACAGCAGATAATCACAAGCAAGTTCATTTACTCCTGCCAGCGAACCTGCGTCCTTTACGCGTACTGCTTTAATAAGCGGCAGATTGATGAGCTGTTTTAGCTTGGCGCAATAAGCTGCGTCCTCATCGCCATGCAGTTGGATAATATCTATCGTCTGCGCCTTGGCCAGCTGCAAGATAAAATCTATCTCAGCATTGACGAAAACACCCACAGCCTTAATCTCCGGTGCAAGCTGCGCTTTAAGCTCAGCTGCCAGCTTAGGCGTTACCTGTCTTTTGCTTTTAGCAAAAACAAAGCCGATAAAATCAGGTTGCAGCTCGTTAACATAGGCTATATCTTCCGCCCTGCGCAGACCGCAGATTTTTACTTTCACCTCAGGCATCGCACATCTCCTTGATAAACTGCGCTGCATCAGGCGCACGCATCAAAGCTTCGCCTACCAGCACCGCCTGCACGCCTGCTGCTTTAAGACCTGCTGTGTCGCTAGCTTTTTGGATACCGCTTTCCGCAACAAAAATTTTATCCTGCGGAATCGCCTCCCGCAAACGCAGGCTGTTTAAAGGGTTCACGCTAAAATCTTTCAGGTTGCGGTTATTTACGCCGATAATCTCCGCGCCCACAGCAAGTGCTGCCTGCACCTCATCTAAATCGTGTGCTTCAACTAAAGCACTCAATCCCAGTTCATGCGCCTGCAATAAATATTCCTGCAACTGCGCTACACTTAGCAGGCTGCAAATCAAGAGTACTGCATCCGCACCCAGGTTTTTCGCTTCGTAAATCTGGTATTCATCTACCGTGAAATCCTTGCGCAGGATAGGCAGCTGCACCGCCTTGCGCACCGCCTGAAGATAGGCATCGCTGCCAAGAAAGAACTTAGGCTCTGTCAGGCAGGAGATGGCAGCTGCGCCGCCAGCTTCATAAGCTTTGGCCTTTGCCAAGTAAATCTCCTCAAACACCGGAGCAATCAGGCCTTTGGAAGGAGAAGCTTTTTTTAATTCAGCAATCACGCTCAAACCAGCTTGCGCCAGTGCTGCTTTAAAATCTTTGCCCGCAGGCCTTGCTTCTGCCTCGTCACGCACAGCGTAAAAGCTTTTTTTATCTTTCAGTTTTGCTACACGTTGTTTTGTGTATTCTGCAATATCATCAAGTATCATTTTTACCTTCTACCCAGACCGTGTATAATGCACCATCTATTTTACAAAAACTCCTCGACGTACTTCTAGTACGACTTCGTCGTTTTTGCTCATATCTGATACATTCTCCACGGTCTATAAATTGCTATTTATTACTTAATTCAATAAGTTTTTCTAAAGTTTTTAATGCAGCACCGCTGTCAATAATTTCTGCTGCCAGCTTTACGCCCTCAGCAAAGCTTTCAGCCTTACCGCCAATATACAAACTTGCGCCAGCGTTTAACAGCACCGCATTGCGTTTGTGACCCTTAGCACCATTTAAAATGTCGCGCGTAATCTTAGCATTTTCTTCTGGCAGACCGCCAACCAGATCAGCCTTCGTACAACGTTCCATACCAAAATCTTCCGGAGTAATCACATAATTTTTCATCCAGCCATCTTTAAATTCGCAGATAGTTGTCGGTGCACTGAGAGAAATTTCATCCAGTTTATCCTGTCCATAGACAACCATGCCACGCTGTACGCCAAGGTTCATCAAAACCTGCGCCAAAGGCTGCACCAGATAACCATCATATACGCCTAAAAGCTGCAATTTAGGGCTGGCAGGGTTTGTTAAAGGCCCAAGAATATTAAACACCGTGCGGATGCCCAGCTCTTTACGAATAGGACCAACATATTTCATAGAAGTGTGGTACTTCTGCGCGAAGAAGAAGCACATCCCTACTTCTTTTAACAGCTCCACGCATTTTTCCGGTTCCAGCTGAATGTTTACACCCAAGGCTTCCAGGCAATCAGCCGTACCGCATTTTGAAGAAGCAGCGCGGTTGCCATGCTTAGCAACTTTCATTCCGCCAGCAGCAGCTACCAGAGCAGATGTAGTGGAAATATTAAAGCTGTTCGCGCCATCACCGCCAGTACCCACAATTTCAAACACATCCATGCCTGTTTCGCACTTTAAAGCGTGGTCACGCATCGCTGCTGCACAACCGGCAATTTCATCCGTCGTTTCTGCCGTCGTACTCTTGGTAGAAAGTGCTGCCAAAAACGCCGCATTCTGGGTTGCAGTTGTTTCGCCACCCATAATTTCATTGATTACGGCATAAGCCTCATCATAAGTCAAATCCTGCTTATCAACTATTTTTACAATTGCTTCTTTAATCATTTTCTTTTCCTCCTAATTTTCTAGTTGTAACATTCTACGAGGAAACGGTACTGGATATACAAAAAAGCCTGCCCCCGAACTGCCTAGCTTTACTAAACAGTTCCAAGGACAGGCTATCAATACTAATACCTGCGGTACCACCTTGCTTCATCGCTTACGCGATGCTCTCTCGCAGAGTGCCATCACACTCCTCACCCTTAACGCTGGTGTTACGTTGCTGAATACTCTCGCCTAAGCGATTTGACAACACCCTCAACGGTCCATTTACCAGCCTGCATCTCTATCCGGTTTCCAGCACTCCGAACTCTCTGTAAGCGCATCTGCTGATTTTATCTCCGTCTCAACGGTTTCATGTGCTTTTTTGAAGTTGTGCCTAGTTTACCACTAGAGATTGAATGCGTCAACACATTTTTACAAAAAAGTTGAGATTTTTCCTTTCTGCTATTTTTTTGTAAAGCAGGTTACAGTTTTACCGAAAAAAGATGGACAACTTTTTTACAACTGCTCCGCACTCACCTGCCACAAGTTGGGCAAAACTTCCTGCGTTAGGCAATGCGGATAGATAATCGCACCATTGCCCAAAGTAAAACCGTGCCTTGCAGCGTAATCCGTTAGCACATCAAAAGCAAACTGCACTCTCTCCGCATCCATTGCTTTAGCAGCAAGCATCATGGGTTGCAGCACATTGCCTTGGCGCAAAATAACATCTATGTTTTTCTTGTTATTATCGCGGTAAAAAC
>CAVKDE010000117.1:0-5310 GCA_963654835.1 Duodenibacillus sp.
CACTGCCACAACTAAAAGCGAGGTAGAAGAAATCCGCCAGGAAATGATCAGCACAGGCTTAATTAAGTTTGTGGGCAAAAAGAAAATGACTACGACCCAAAAATCGCAGCCATTGCATATTAAACTAAATGCTGAAACAGATTTATACATTGGCAAAAACAATAAGCAGAACGATTATGTTACCTTCACCATCGGTTCACCGCGCGATTTATGGCTGCACACGAAGGATATTCCCGGTTCGCACATCATCCTCAAAACAACGCTGCCCCAGGCGCGAGCAGAGGATATTGCCCTCGCTGCAGAACTGGCAGCTTATTTCAGCAAAGCACGCGACGGCAGCAATGTACCTGTAGATTGTGTAGAACGCCGCTATGTGAAAAAACCGAGTGGCAGCAAGCCTGGTTTTGTTATTTTCACGAACCAAAAGACATATTACACCACACCAAAGATGCAGGAAATTGCCAAATTCATAAAAGAGTAAACAAAAAACCGCCTTACGGCGGTTTTTTTATATAAAGCTTACGCTCGCATCTTCTCTTTCAGCATATCCGCCGCCGCACACAACGCCACAATCATCGCACTCGGACGCGGCGGACACCCCGGAACCGCAATATCCACAGGCACAACATCACTAGCCTTGCCCACAAGAGCATATGTGCTGCCATAAGTTTCACCGCCGCATGCGCACGCCCCACACGCCATCACCAGCTTCGGTTCAGGCAACGCAGCATAAGTCATGCGCAAAGCCTGCTCTAGGTTGCGCGTCACCACGCCTGTCACCATCAACATATCTGCATGACGCGGCGAAGCCACAAAAGCAATGCCATAGCGATGCAAATCATAAACAGGATTGCTCAGCGCGCCCATCTCAAAATCACAGGCATTGCAGCTGCCTGCATCAAGATGGCGCACGTGCAGCGAACGTCCCAACTTTGCTGTAACAACCTCGCTCACTTTTACAGCACTATCTGTTAAAATCTCTGCCAATGCGTCGCGGTTCGTATGCGTGAGTGAGCCTTGCGCGCACGCTTCTACACACTTACCGCAAAAAAGGCACTTTTTATAGTCAATCTGCGCTTTGCCACTTGCCACGCTCATAGCACCCACAGGACAGGCAGCAGCGCACTTGCCGCAGCCATCGCAGCTGCCATCACAGGCCAGCTCGCCGCGCAGACGTTTGTGTCCGGTTATATCAATATTTTCCGTCGCGATTTTGCCACGAAAAATTGATTCCAGCATTCTTAACATCTCGCACCCTCCTTAGCGGTCTATGCACGCATAGCATAACTCAAAGCTCTTATTAATCAGCGGAAAATCAGGAATGATATCGCCCTGCACAGCTACTGTCAGTGCAGGCCAGTTAGGATAAGAAGCACTGCGCACAAACAGGCGGTCAATTTTGCCTTCCTTATCTAAAAGCAGGCAATGCAAGTTATCTCCACGCGCAGATTCGCTGATGCCCCAGGTGAAGTGCCCTTCTTCCTGCGACAGCTCGCCTAACTCCACCGCCAGCACAGTTTCCGCATTGCGGCGCAGCTTGCTAATAACCTGGCGCACAAGGCGCAGGCTTTGTTTAACTTCGCCAATGCGCACCTTGATGCGTGCTTCTACATCGCCAGCTTCTTCCGTTACTATATCAAAATCCAGCTCGTCATAAATGCCGTAACCGATATCTTTACGGCTATCACGCGCCATACCGCTGGCACGCGCACCCACGCCCACCATCGCCAAATCAAACGCTGTTTCCTGACGCACGCGTCCCGTAGTACGGATGCGGTTGACAAAGTTCGCCTGCTCCCACATGATATGCACCATGTCGGCATAAGTGCGTTCTACCTCACGCAAAACGTCTTCAATTTCTTCCAGCATTGCGTCCGTCACGTCATAAGCCACACCGCCGGGGATAACAAGCCCGCGCAAGAAGCGATTGCCCGCTATAAGTTCATTAAGCTGCATGAGATATTCTTTCAGGCGTGTACCCATGCTGATAATCGGCGAAAAGCCAACGCCTGCGCAGATATTGCCCGTATCACCCACGTGGTTATACAATCGTTCCATCTCCGCCGCCAAAGTGCGGATAAGCCATGCACGATAAGGCACAACGGCTTTAGAGCATTTCTCCACCGCCTGACAAAAGCTTAAAGTATTCGCCACGCTGCACGCACCGCAAATGCGCTCAACAATAGGCAGAGCCTCTAGCGGAGTTAAACCTTCCACAGCTTTTTCAATGCCACGATGCGTAAAAAATAATTTAGCATCCAATTGCAGCATCGCTTCACCAGCCTGGCTAAAACGGAAATGTCCAGGCTCAATAATACCGGCGTGAATTGGCCCGACAGGCACTTCAAAAAGTCCTTCGCCCTTTGATGTGAGCATTTCATATTCACGGTGTCCGCGTGCATCATAATCTTTAGGGTATTTTTTGAGCAGCGGATGAAAGCCTTCCGGAAAGCTCTCATGCAAAACAAGCGGGCGCAAGTCAGGATGACCTTCCGGAAGAAAGCCGAACATATCATGCAGCTCGCGCTCATACCACGCTGCTGCAGGTAAAAGCGTCGTGAGCGACTGATAATTGAGCGGTGCATCAGCGGCAAATTCCGCCTTTAAAACATCAATATCACGTTTATCCGCATTATAGAACAGGCAGTAAATGGCAAGCCCTCTGCCCTGCTGCGTTTCATCTGCGCCAAACATCGCCGCTAGCGGATGCTTGCCGCTGACGCTGGCAATGTTCGCCGCACCACGCAAATTTTCTGGTTTAACTTGCATTTATCTCAGCCTCCTATAATACGCACAGCCTGATTCAACAAATTATTGAGCCAGGGAATATTTTCAAAACCGGCACCCACAACGCAGGTAAGCAATAAAAGCACAGCCAATACAGGCACATCAATCGCGCCCAGCAAATCGCCTAACGGTTTGCGCTTCGGCTTATCGCACAGCATACGCATACCGTGATACAAAATACCAATCAAAACACCAGCCAAAAGCACGATGAGCAGGCTGCCAGCAAGCCAGTGGCCTTCACGGAAAAGTGCCGTCATAATATAAAATTTACTAAAGAACAAGCCCATCGGCGGCAGGCCTAAAATACCCAGCATACCCAAAAGCCAGAAGGTAGCCGTATGCGGCACATCTTGAATCATACCGTGGATACGCATCATATTACGCGTCTGGTATTCCTGGATAATCGTGCCTGCGATATAAAACAGCACGAACTTAATCATCGCATGGCTATACATATGCAGCATTACCGCTTTTAAAGAAAAAGCAGAGAACGCGCCGATACCAGCCACCATAATGCCAATGTTTTCCATGGAGGAATAAGCCAAAATACGCTTTACGTCACGCTGCACAACGACAAAGGGAACAGCGATAGCTACCGTCAGCACGGCGAAGAACAGCAGCATGCTGCTCATCATCGCCACGCCAGCCGTCGGCAGCAGGATAACAAGATTGCGCAAAAGCACGTAAATAGCACAGCTGCACAGTGCGCCGCTAAGCATACCGCTCGTCAAAGACGGTGCTTCGGCGTAGGCATCAGGCAGCCAGGTGTGCATCGGTGCCATACCAGCTTTCGTACCGTAACCGATAACAATAAAAAGCAAGGCTAATTTTGTCATAGCAGGATCTAAACTTGCAGCGTGCTGATAAAGGTAAAGCCAGCTTAAAGCGTTATCACCGCCCAAAGCATCCAGCTGCGCATAATATAAAATCAGCGTGCCCAAAAGTGCTAGGCAGATGCCTACGGTGCAGACCATAATATATTTCCACGTTGCTTCTAAAGCTGCGCGGGTAAATTTAAAAGAGATCAAAAGTGCACTGATTAATGTTGTCGCTTCAATAGCCACCCACATCAGGCCGAGGTTTTTTACTAAAAGCACAATGAACATTGTCCAGCAGAAAAGCTGCATGAGTGCAAAATAGCGGCCTGTCTGCAGCTGCTCGCCCTTTAAAACGCCGCAGCGTTCTTCACGCGTCAGGTAGGAACGCGCTGTCCACGTTGCTGCAATATACAACGTTGCGATGATGATAATCACCCACATATTGAGCGCATCAATGTAAAAATAATCGTCCACATAAGGTGCAGCAGGATCAAAGCTGCGCGCTAAAAGCACCACGCACACGCCCACAGCAGTCGCAGTCAGGCGGTGCAGCCAATGCAGAATGTTATTGCTAAAGCCTGCAACCAGTGCCAAAACAGCGCACAAAGGCGGCAAGCATAACAGAGCTAAAATATATGTTAACATTTCTTACCTATCCTTTCAGCTTATCCAGCACGTTGGTATCCGTTGTCTTAAAGGAAAGACGCAGACGTGAAGTTAAAATTACCAGAATAACAACAGCAATCAGCACATCAAGGAAAATGCCCAGCTCAATAATCAGCGGCAATCCTTCCGTCATAATCAGACCTAAAAGATAAATACCGTTTTCCAGTGTAATCAGGCCAATCATCTGCATAATCGCGCGGCTGCGCATAACGATGAGTGCCAAGCCTGTCATAATCATAAACATAGAAGTGGCAAGGATATCACGTCCTTCCACATGCGGCAAAAGGCTATCAATCACCATATAGCCCAGTGCCAGGCTGCAAGCAGCAAAAGCAGTGGAATAATTAACGTTGATGTCACTCACGATTTCACGCTCGTCGCGCAGCTGCTGCACCACGCGCAAAATAGCGTAAGGAATGAACAGCACCTTAACCGCAATAGTCAATACACCTGGCAGCCAGGCGTGTAAGCCGCTGCCGTGGCTAAGCCCCACTACAAGGCAGGCCGCTGCGATCAGCGCGGACTGCACAGCCAAACACAAGGTAGCACGGCGCAGTTCCATAAAACGCGTTTGAAGGAACACGATAAACATTAAACTAACTACTAAATATTCCATCGCTGCCTCCTTACTGCGCCACAACTGCCAAAAGCAGCATCAAGCCTGCTGCGGCAAGATAAACACGCACTTTAAATAAACGCATTTTATTATTTAAGGTTTCCACAACACCCACGCTCGCTGCACCGATAAGCACTTTTAGCACCACAGGCAAATCCAAAGGCAGATACAGCATGGCAAATAAAACTAAGAACACTAACAGCTTGAGCTGGCTGGCCCAATGAATGAGTGCTAAAAGGCGACCACTATATTCCAGCGTCATGCATTCGTGAATCATCGTCAGTTCCAAATGCGTATCCGGGTTATCCACAGGAATGCGGCTGTTTTCTGCCAGCAGCATAAGGAAGAAGGCAATGCAGGTCAAAACACCTGCTACCGTCAGGTTCGCTTCACCGGCGCGCAGGCTCATACCTGCAAGCGAAG
>CAVKDE010000118.1:0-5290 GCA_963654835.1 Duodenibacillus sp.
ACCATATAGTCAAGGTGTTCGATGTAAACAAAACTTCGACGATAAACTTTTCATCGAGCATTAAGCTAAACTTTTTAGAACATCTAAACTTTGCGCTGCGACGACTGGAACGGACGACGGGCGCAGTAGTACAACGATGTTCTGCGTTGTTTGCTAGAAACGGACAGGCTATGGAATTTTTCGCTGGAGCGATGGTTGAGCGTTTTGTTAGAACGCTAACGATGCTTCGCGACGTGAAAAATTCTGCGAATCTAGTCGCCGGAATCCAGCGGAGCAGCTTTACATAAGGGCGTTTTTTGGATACTTTTTGTCGACCTGGACAAAAAGTATCATTGATTGTTCTGTTCACTTACAAGTGAACGACAAACTTCAATTTACACATCTACCCCAATCTCCTTTTCTCTCGCCATCTCCCAAATCAACGGCATATTATTACGCAAATAACGCTCCTGCATCATAATCTCTTCTTCCGAAAATCCAAACGCTTTTGTATTCGCAATACACGGCAGCTGCCACTCCGCAAAATCAAAACCTGTAGCATTAGGACGCTCAAAATGTGCTACGATACTCGCAAAGCCATCTTTATTGCGAGTAATATTAGAGAATGTCAGAACTACCTCATTTATTGTACTATAATAGTTAGTCATCATGCTTACCCCCATACGGCACATACTTACAGAATTTCTTACTCAAATTATATCACACAACCTGCCTTTTTGATAACTATTTCTTAACGTCAAACAGCCGCCACGCTCACGCGCAGCGGCTGCTTTCTATGCAATCATTATTCGCCGTAAGGCATTTTTTACTTCACTTCCGCCATCCACAAACCATGCAGATTGCAATATTCATACGCAGCAAGTGCCTCCTCGCCCTCAGCCAGAATAAACTCTGCCTTCGGCTCGTCGCCTGCGTCCAGCTTCCAAAAATGCCCGCCGTGCGTCGTCGCCAAATAAATCCACTGGATATAATGCGCCGCAAGCATTGGGTGCAGCGTGCTGCCAACAGCAACACAAACCTTCTCGCCCTCAATGCTAATCACAGGCACGTGCTTTTCACGCGCTGCATCCACAGTATTCGCCACCAGCTCCTGCATCGGTTCGCCACAGCACACCAGCTCACCACCGCCATCATGAATCTTTACAACCATGTTACCGCAATGTTTGCAGATAAAAAGTTTTTGTGTCGTCATCGTCTTCACTCCTTTGCCTTGCATAAATCACTTAACCAGACACCATTGTCCTTGTAGTTTCATTATACCTTATGACCAAAGCAAAGTATATAGCTTCACAAACTCTTTTAATTAACGTGCGATATCCGCCACATTTAGCAAATAATTTTACTTAAATAAGTTGATTTATTCTATTTTCCCTTTAATTTTCAACACTATCGCCACAAGCAGGCTCAAAATAAAGCAACCGCTAAAAAAATATAATGTCATGCTATAGCTATGCGTGCGTTCATAAATCACGCTCAAAAGTAACGGCCCTGCAATCCCTGCCAAACCCCACGCCGTCAAAATGCGTCCGTGAATCGCGCTCAGCTGCTTCGTGCCGAACAAATCGCTCAAATAGGCAGGCATACAGGAAAAACCTCCGCCGTAGCAGGTAATGATGATGAACACCAAAAGCTGAAAGAAAAAGCTATCCGTCACGCCGCCCAAAAGGTAGAAAGAGATAATCTCAATCACAAAAAACGCCAGATAGGTATTTGCCCTGCCCAGATAATCAGAAACCGTGGACCACACAATACGCCCGCCACCGTTGAGCAAACCGATAATGCCCACCATGGAAGCTGCTGCGATAGGCGACATACCGATAACCTCCTGCGCCATCGGCGAAGCTACAGCTAAAAGACCTATACCGCAAGTGATATTGGTAAAGAAAATCCACCACAGCGCATAAAACTGCCAGGTATGCATCGCCTGCTTTACAGTATACTGCGTATGCTCAGGCAGCTGCGCCTTAAACTCGCCTTTCACAGAAATTTTCTCCTGCGCAGGCGGTTCCAGATACAAGGCCGAAGCCGTCATCACCACAGCGTAGATGCAGGCTAAAATGATAAAGTTCTGCACTAAACCAAAGCGCGCAATCAAAAGCTGCATCAAAGGCCCTGCAATAAGACTTGCAAAACCAAAGCCCATAATTGCCAAGCCCGTCGCCAGCCCGCGGTTATTAGGGAACCACTTCACCAGCGTAGAAACAGGCGTAATATAACCTGTGCCTAAGCCGATGCCGCCAATCACGCCATAAAACAAATATAAAAGCAGCAGGCTGTGCTGCGTAAGTGCATACGCCGTGCCCAAAAGGCCGCTCACAAAAAAACTCATGGAAACAAGTCCGCTGCACCGCGGGCCGAATCTTTCCATATACGTCCCCAGAAAACCTGCGGACGTACCCAAAAACAAAATTGCCAGCGAAAAAGTCCACGTCACCTCCTGCAAGCTGAAACCCATCGCCTGCATAATCGGCTTCGTCAGCACGCTCCACGCATACACACTGCCAATGCTGATGTGAATCCCAATCGCCGCCAAAACAATTAACCACCTGTTTTTCTTTTGCATAATGACAACCTCTCTTCATAAGTATTACCTAGTCACCCAAGTTTTTCCTTGCTCCTTATAAAGAAAAACGCCTGGGCAAATTTGCCCAGACGGTCGGCACTTGCACACATCTGCCCCCACGTGGTCAATTCCACTCATCCGTCAGGAAGCAGCCTGCATTAGGTTATGTTTCTATTATACACGATTATGCGCGAATGTCAATATCTTGTTGTTATATGTTTTTTATATACTAGATATTGTGCCAAGTAAGCAAAACGATATTATATTGCGACGCTTAAAGTAAGAAAGAGGCCAGCTTACGCTGACCTCTCACTCACATACTCATCAATATTAAATTATCTCTTACGGAGATTAACAGTCGTCGTGTGCTTACAATGCGGGCAGCAGCCTTTATCGCCACCAGCATCGCAACCAATACAGCCACCAGACTTATGCGCCTTGATAACCTGCTTGGAAGCAAGATACACACAACCAACAATAATCAAACCAATAATCCAGGTTGCCATATGAAACACCTCGTTTCTCACGCCATGGATATTATATTATTTAGCGTCAACGCTTAATACAGTTTCACCACTAGCTTTCTTAGCCGGACGGAACAACAGATACAGCCAACCAACTAAGAATACAACAGCTACGCCAGTACCGAAGCCAAAGGCTTCACCGCCAACGAATACTCTACCAAATTGGTAAATCATCAGGCAGATGCTGTAAGCATAAACATTTTGGAAGATAATAGTGCTCCAGGTCCATTTCTTGCTGTTCATTTCCTGGCTCATAGTGGAAATTGCAGCCAAGCAAGGAGAATCCAGCAGGTTGAATACCAGGAAGGAGAAAGCAGCTACTGCGCTCGGGAAGAACGCCATAACAGCGGTCCACAGATCAGGTTCATCCTCAGCTGCATCAGCCAGACCAGCCAAAATTGCCATCGTGCTGACGATAGATTCTTTAGCAACGAAACCGGAGAAAGCAGCAGCAACAGCTTGCCAGCTATTGAAGCCCAGAGGAGCGAAGATCGGAGCCAGGCCATTACCAATATAAGCAACAAAGCTCTTTTCAGTTTCTTCAACCATAGTAACGCTGCCTTCGTCAATACCATAGCTTGCGAGGAACCACATAACTACGCAGCACAGGAAGATGATGGTACCAGCTTTTTTCAGGAAGCCGGAAACACGTTCCCAGGTATGCAGCAATACGTTTTTAGCAGCAGGCAGATGATAAGGAGGCAGCTCCATTACGAACGGAGCAGGATCGCCAGCAAACAGTTCAGTCTTTTTCAGAATGATGCAGGCACTGATTACAGCGAAGAAACCAACGAAGTACATAATCGGAGCCATGTACCAATCGCCACCCATGATAGCACCGGAAAGCAGAGCAATTACAGGAAGTTTTGCACCGCAAGGAATGAAAGTGGTAGTCATGATGGTCAGACGACGGTCTTTTTCATTTTCAATAGTACGGCTAGCCATGATACCCGGAACGCCGCAACCAGAGGAAATCAAAAGAGGAATGAAGCTCTTACCGCTCATACCGAACTGACGGAAGAAACGGTCCATGATGAAGGCAACACGTGCCATATAGCCGCAGTCTTCAAGGAAGCTCAACAGCAGGAATACGATAGCCATTTGCGGAGCGAAACCGATAGGTGCACCAACGCCGCCGATGATACCGTCAACAACGAGGGAAACCAACCAATCTTCACATTCAGCAGCTTCCATGTGTTCTTGAACCCAAGGTTGAATCCATTCACCGAACAGTGTATCATTGGTGAAATCGGTTACGATAGTACCAATGGTATCAACAGCGATGTAATAAACGAGGAACATAATGATAGCAAAAATCGGCAGCGCCAGGAAACGGTTCGTTACGATGCTATCAATCTTATCAGAAGTAGTTAAACCGGTATGAGCTTTAACAACTGCTTTGTCCATCAATTGGCCAATGTAGTTATAACGCTCGCCAGTGATAATGCTTTCTGCGTCATCATCCAGAGCTTCTTCACACGCAGTAACGATAGCTTCAATCTTAGCCTGCTCGCCTTCGGTAAGGTGCAGAGCTTTCATGATTTCTTTATCACGCTCAAAGAGTTTAACAAGCAGCCAACGCTCGCTAGCACCATGAACTTTGTTGCCAGCTTCACGTGCGATAGCAGTCAGTGCGTCTTCTACCTCTTGGCTAAAGTGCATATATTTCGGAGCAGCACCACCAACAGCAGCAATAGCTTTTTCAGCAGCATCGCCAGTGCCTTCACCACGCAGAGCAGAAGTTTCTACAACAGCGCAGCCCAGTTCTTCAGAAAGTTTTTTGATATCAATGGTATCGCCGTTCTTGCGCACGATATCAATCATGTTCAGCGCGATGGTTACAGGATAACCCATTTCCATAACCTGGGTAGTGAGGTACAGGTTACGTTCGATGTTAGAACCATCAACCAGGTTCAGCACACCATCAACATCGCTTTCCAGCAAATAGTTACGGGATACAACTTCTTCCAGAGTGTACGGAGAAAGGGAATAGATACCAGGCAAGTCAGTGATAATTACATCATCGTGACCTTTAAGGCCGCCTTCCTTCTTTTCTACAGTTACGCCAGGCCAGTTACCAACATATTGGTTAGAGCCTGTCAGATCATTAAACATTGTTGTTTTACCACAGTTAGGGTTACCAACTAAGGCAATCTTAATTTGTTTCATGTCTAGCCTCCACTTATTCTACAACGATATGCTC
>CAVKDE010000119.1:0-5264 GCA_963654835.1 Duodenibacillus sp.
CAATAATGATGCGCGTTTTCACTGCCTCCAGCAGCTTTTTGCTGGCACTTAGCACAGCACGGTGATGATCAACAATCACTAGCAAACTCTTAGCTGTAACCTGCGCCAAAGCCTGCTGCTCATCTAGCATAATATCCAGATACTTTGTTTCGTTATCGGAAAGAATAATATTTTCGTTATCCAGCACTTCAGCAATACGCTTATAATAACCGTTATGCTCGCTGGTGACGATAAAGGTTTCCTTGTTCAAAGATAAGCCCAGCTTTGCCATGCCAATCGTCGCGCCGATAGCATCGTAATCTTCGTTCGTGTGACCCATGACAAAGATTTTATCTGCCTGTAGCATCTGCTCATGAATAGTCTGCGCCACAATACGTGCGCGTACACGCGTGCTTTTCGCGCCCACGCTGCTCGTACCGCCAAAGAACTGCGTATTTTTATCACGCAGCACTACAGCCTGGTCACCGCCACGACCAAGAGCAAGATACAGGCTCTTATTAGCATTAGCAATCAGCTCTTCTAACGTCACACCGTCGCAGGCCACACCAATGCTCACCGTTGGCGGAATCTTGTTGCCGCTGCGGATTTCGCGTACCTTATCTAAGATAGTGAACTTATCTTCCATCATATCCATAACTGCGGACATAGAAAAGCCTAAAAGACTGCTTTCCTTATTCATGCGGCAGATAAAGCCCTGCTGCGCAGCTGTCCACTTCGTCAACAGCTCGTTGATTTCACCATTGAGGTTGGCAATATTTGTTTCGCTTAACCCACGCATAACTTCTTCATAGTTATCAAAGCGTACATAAGCAAGGCAGAGCCTGTCGTTCGTATATTTTTGGCGTAACAGCTCAAAATCAGTAATATCCGTCAGGTAAAGCATGAGGCCGCTGGTATCATCCTTCTTTGTTCGCCGTTCCTGCGTCTGGACGCTGTAATATTTCATGCGGTAATAGCGATCCTCTATCTGGATCACCTGCTCGCCATCGCGCACGCTCATCAGCTCAAAAGCGTTCGGCTGCAAAGGCAAAATTTCTTCAGGCTTTTTGCCTTCCAAATTTTTTTGTCCCACCCACTGCGCAAACAAATCATTTTTCCATTGCAGCTTGCCATCTTTAGAGAACACCGCCATGCCGATATCCAGCTTGCGCACAGCAAAATGGTTCGTGCGTTCAATATTACGGATGATGTTATCAAGATAGCTGCTAAAGAAAATTTCCTTATTGATGATGTTCCGACGGCTGAAATAATAGATAATGCCAAAAATCACCAGCGCAGGCACAATCAGCTTTGGCTGCAGGTAACACACCAAAACAGAAAGCAACACGATAATCAAAAGATAGATATTCGTATCCACCTTAGAATTCATATTGCGGTTAAATCTACTGAACATAGCGTTCACCTCGATTGCTCAAATAACTGCAAGCTTTATTTTTTCCTTCTGAATCTGCTTGCAGGCCTGATTTTTCTAAAATCCATGATGATATCAAAAGCACCAATATACATCACAATAAACTGCGTCAGTGGAATAAACAGTGTTATCCACGCTGCACTTGCCCACCAATGCGGTTTCTTCTTCTCTTTCACGTACCAGTAAATAACAATCATGCCTTGCAGCTCCAATGCCAGCATACAGATAAACTGCAAATTAGTGCAGATAGTATAAAGCAGGCTTTCCGTCTGCCCTGTGCTGGAGCAATAAGTAACACCTAAAAGCGATACGCAGAAGGGCCATAAAATCCATTCCGGTACAATCCAGGTGATAAATTCTGGGAAGGCTTTAAAAGTCATACCAATGCGGTTTAAAATTTTCTTGGCTAAAAGATAATTTACATAAACCAAAATCGCTGCAAATACCGCCATGCCACCGTAGATAACAATCTGCATCTGCTTAATCATCTCGTCATAAGCTTTCATTGATTCCTGAATCTGCGCTTCGCTTAAAACGCCCAGCTGGCGGTAAAGTTCAGGCGCACGCTGCTGCGCGTCAGTAAAAGCTTCCATTGTCATCTTGATCGGATCTACGCCCACAACAAAAAGTGCCAGGCTAAAATTAATCACTAAAGCCAAAATAGCCGCCGCTGTACCATAAAGCATCAGCTTTGTCGGCGAAACATCGCGATGCAGACATTCGCCCAGCACAATGCCAAAAATACCGAACACACCACCTAAAAAGATCGCATTCACAGGCGTCATCAATATAGCAATTAAAGCCGACGCAACAAACAGCGTCAGCACGCTCCATTTTAAGCCGTAGCGGCAGCCACTGATAATAACGGGCAGAGCCCAGATAAAAGTTGCAAACATTCCCAGCACAGGAACGTATAAAACAATAAACGCCAGGAAGACGGCAATCGCAGCTAAAAGCCCCGCACCCACCATGGCAGAAGTTTTTCGATTCACAAGTTATCCTCCTTTATTTGCGGATATATTTCTTCAATATATTATTTTACTACACAAAACCGTTAAAAGCAAAGGGTTTAAGCGTCTAAGTGCATTGCGGACGTGTTTTTTCTGTGTTATAATTATTATATTGCGCTAGAGTGTGAGAGAAGATAGAATTTCTCCGCACCAAAGCGCCTTTTATTTTTTTACGAAAGGGGCTATTATCTTGACTAACCAATATTTTCCGCAGCGCTGCTGCATGTTTATCCTTGGCATCTTTGCCATGACCATCGGCATAGCCCTTTCCTGCAAAGCAGATCTCGGTACCTCGCCTATTTCCAGTGTGCCTTGGGTTATGAGTATGTTTATGCCCTGGAGCATTGGTGAAATTACTATTGCGCTTAATTTACTTTTTATTATCGCGCAGCCTATCTTGCTGCGCCAAATTTATTGGCGTGAACTTATTGGGCAGCTCGTAACGCTATTAGTCTTTGGCAACTGCATTGATTTTTCTATGAACCTGCTTGCCTGGGTAGCACCGTCCACACTCGCATGGAAATGGTTTGACTGCCTTTTAAGTACCATCATCCTCGCCTTTGGCGTTTTTTTGTGCATTCACGCCAAAATTTTCGTTGCTGCTGGCGAAGGCATTGTACTTGTTATCTCGTTTGTAAGCAAAGCGAAATTCAGCATCATCAAAAACTGTTTTGACTGCACGCTTGTCGCCATCAGCCTGATAATTTCCTTTTTGCAGTTTAATGAAATGCGCGGCGTTGGCGTAGGCACAATCGCTGCAGCCATCCTTGTCGGACGCTGGATACAGCTTTACACAAACCACCTGCACATCTTTGATAAATGGCAGGTACAGGACTAGAAATTCAGCGTCTAAAATATGCTATGAAGCTAAAATTTTACTAGTTGTAATGCCTATAATTGTGCTATAATTAATGTGTATATTTTGTTTTTTATCCTTATAGAAAGCGAGCGAATTTATCATGTCTAAGCCGGAAGCAACCCAGATTAGAGTGCTGGAGCAAGAAAAAATTTTCATAGCTGAAAACACTACCGTAACAACATCTATGCACGATGCCATGACAGAAGTGCTCACACAAAACAATCCTGTAGGCACCATTATAGGCTATTACGATGATGAGCTGACGATTTTAGCTGTGGGCAGTTTCTTTTTCGCTAATCTTGGCTACACGCATGATGAATTTATGGCTGTTACGCGTAACTCTTTTACTAATTTAGTTATCAGTACGCCGCTCTGCCCTTTCCATCCGGAAACATTTATCCGGATGGCAGGTTTCAATGAACTGTATATGCTCTCTAAAGACGGTTCGCCGGTTTTGATGCGCACGCTCAAACAAGATGCTGTTGATGAAAACGGCAAACGCGTATGGGTGCTTTCAGCCCGCGTTGATCCTTCCGGACGTAACCTTGCCCTGATTAACGAATTTATTCAGGCCGGCTTCTGGTCGATTGATTATGATATCAACGGCAACATCACGGAAGTAAACTGGAGCAATGAACT
Source organism: Duodenibacillus sp. (assembly GCA_963654835.1). Taxonomy (GTDB): domain Bacteria; phylum Bacillota; class Negativicutes; order Acidaminococcales; family Acidaminococcaceae; genus Phascolarctobacterium_A. The sequence continues at coordinate 3,920 of CAVKDE010000119.1, forward strand.
GCGCCAAATGCTGGGCTACCAAAATTCTATCGAGCTGCCTAACAAATTAGAAGAATTCGTGTCCCGCCTGCATCCTGATGATTACACCATGCTGCACCCGGAATTTCAGCAGATGGCACGTGATAAATATCGCAATAATTATGATGTTGAATACCGCCTGCGTCTTAAAAACGGTAAATACGAATGGTTCCGTACCAACATCAAAGTATTGCGCCGTTTAAACGGCAGTGTAAGCCACCTTGTCGGCGTTTTGGTGAATATTGAAAACCAAAAGCAGGCCTTAGAGCACGAAACAAACGAAATCATTTTTAAAACATTAGCTAATACGGATGCTCTCACTAACCTTTATAACAACCGCTTTCTCTGCTCCATGCTCAATGAATATGCAGAAGCAGAGCAGCCTTTTGCTATCTTTTACCTTGACTTAAACTGGTTTAAAACAGTTAACGATACTTATGGTCACGCAGTTGGCGATAAGCTGCTGCACGCTGTCGCCCTGCGCCTGCAAAATGGTGTGCGCACAGGCGATACTGTCTTCCGCATCGGCGGTGATGAATTTGCAATGCTCGTTCCCGGTGAAGTCAGCGCAGAAATGTGTGATTCCGTCATTGCCCGTGTCAAGAAAATTATCAGCCGCCCCTTTGCTATTGACGGCATAGAAATTGCTATTGATTTAAGCTGCGGCTATGCACTATACCCCAAAGAATCCGGTGATATAGAAGAAGTGCGCATCTTAGCTGACCACAGGATGTATAAAGATAAAATAGAAAACCACCCCAACGGTGAATGCCGATGACGCAGCCTGTCATCGGCCGCTTCGCGCCCACGCCCAGCGGGTTTATTCATTTAGGCAACGCCTTTTGCAGCCTGCTTGCCTGGCTTTACGCCAAAGCCAGCGGCGGTAAAATTATCCTGCGCATTGAAGATTTAGATCCCCAGCGCTGCACACGCACGCGGGCTGATTCCCTAGCGCGTGAATTAGCATGGCTCGGCCTTACGTGGGATGAAGGTGCTTATATAAGTGCTGACAGCGAAAGCTATTTTCAAAGTAAGCGTAGCGAAATTTATGCACATTACTTCCAGATTCTGCAAAAGCAGGAACTTATCTACCCTTGCTTTTGCAGCCGCAGCGAACTGCACGCCGCCGAAGCACCCCACGCCAGCGATGGCAGCCTGCTTTACGCAGGCACCTGCCGCAACTTAAACGCAGCGCAGCGCGCAGCAAAAGCCAAGCTGCGTAACCCTGCCTGGCGCGTAAAAGTTGATAGCAAGCCTATCACCTTTACCGATGCGCACTACGGCGAGCAATGCTATAAACTGGACGCAGAATGTGGTGACTTTATCG
>CAVKDE010000120.1:0-5262 GCA_963654835.1 Duodenibacillus sp.
CTCCTGGCTGAGCAAATAAACACAAAGAAATTAAGCCGTCCTTCGGTAGAAGGACGGCTTTTTGCTGTGCGCAGTTTCTTTACTGCACGACAATTTTTTGTTGTTCTACGTTATAAGCGACATCGCCATCATGGGCTGCGCCGTTCACTTTAACGTTACCGTGGAAGGCTGCAACTTTAGTTTTCCAGCTGTAGCTGCCGCTATCTGCGGTAATGGTGGTTGTGCCATCGTTGAAATTGATGTTGCCATCCACATAAGCAGTGCTGTTGGAATGATATACATCAACCTTATCGCAGTTGAAGTGCAAATCACCAAAGCTCAGCTTAATATTGCCCTGGCCATGCACTTCCATAGAATACATATACACCTGGGTGCTGTCACCGGTGATGGTGAGCGTGCTGTCATGCGCAGGGAACTGCACAAAAACATTGCCTTGCAGGTTATACACGCCTGTCATGGGGTTGAACGTCCTGCTGTCGCTGGTGATAACAGGATCAGCAGCAAAGCACATTGCCGGCAGCATGCAGACGAGCATAACTATAGTTAAGATAATTTTCTTCATAAAAATGTCACCTCTAATGCTCTTAGATGAGCATGATTTTTTAGTGTACTATTCATTATAGTATTTTTTTTTGCGCACTGCAAGCAGATTCACAGTTTTTTTGAAGTTTTTTTCGCAAAAAAAGAGGATTTTCCCCACAAGCATTGAATATAATTTATGTGTGAAATGTAGTTGGAGGCTTAAACATGAGTGGAGAATATGAAAACTTCAAAGAGCAGGTGCGTGATGCAGCTGACATAGTGGAAGTAATTTCCGGTTATGTTCCCTTGAAAAAGCGAGGCCAGAACTATTGGGGCTGCTGCCCGTTTCACGGAGAGAAAACACCATCTTTTTCGGTGAACCCGGGAAAGAATATGTTTTACTGCTTTGGCTGCCATGAAGGCGGCGATATTTTTAAGTTTATCATGAAAATCGATAACTGCGGCTTTATGGATGCTGTAAAGCTGCTTGCTAACCGTTATGGTATCCCTGTGCCTGAAAGGCAGAAGACGGCGGCTGAAATTGAGCGTGAGAAGCAAAATGAAAGCATTTATAAAGCTAATGATCTGGCGGCGAGATTTTTTCAGGCGTGTCTTTTAAAAACAGCACATGGCAAGCCTGCTTTGGCTTATCTTGCGGGGCGTGGCATTACGCCGGAGATTATTGAACGTTTTGGCATCGGTTTTGCGCTGAATAATTTTGTGGCTCTTGTAACTTCGCTGGGAAAGCGTGGCTGCGAGGCGCAGGTTTTGCAGCAGGCAGGGCTTGTGGCGCAGGGGCGCAGCGGCCTTTACGACAAGTTCCGCAACCGGGTGATGATACCGATACGCAACGCACGCGGAAACATCGTGGGCTTTGGCGGCAGAGTGCTTGACGATAGCACGCCGAAATATTTAAACACCAGCGAAACGCCGTGGTTTAATAAGCGTTGGCTGCTGTTTGGCCTTGATGTTGCGGCGCGTTCTATCCGTAAAAGCGGCAAGGCGGTTGTCGTAGAAGGCTATATGGATGCCATCAGCCTGCATGCAGCGGGTCTTGATAACGTGGTGGCTTCTATGGGTACGGCGTTCTCCGAAGAGCAGGCGAAGCTTTTAAAGCGCATGGCAGCAGAGGTTATCTTTTGCTACGACAGCGACAGCGCAGGGCGTAAGGCTTCTGTGCGTGCGGTAAGCATTGCGCAAAGAGCAGGCCTTAAAGTGCGCATTGCGGGCGTACCGGAAGGCAAGGATCCTGATGAATTTGTGCGCCACAGGGGCAAGGAAGCCTTTTTAGAGGTGCTTGGCGCGGCGCAAAACGGTATTGATTTTCAGATTGATGAAACTATCTTGCAAAATAATGTTACTAATTTAGCAGGAAAAGTTGAAGCTGTGTCGAATATACTACCATTCCTATTAGAATGTAAAAGTGAAATTGAAGCTGCGGAGCATATCCGGCGGCTGGCAGGACGGCTGACGATTGATGAAGGCCTGATTGCGGAAGAATACCGCAGGGCATTGCGCAAAGGTGGCGCGCAGCGTGAAGTGCCTGCCTCTCTTCCGGTGCCTACAGAGCGTGGCGGGGTGAGCCAAAAGGCAGAAGAACTTTTATTGCAGCTTTTAATCGAGTATCCCGAGCTGAGTGAGGAATGCGAAGAGGTAGTGCAGCAAACAGGCTTTGCTGATCCGTCCTTAGAGCAGATTTACAGCAGGCTGCATGAGCTGGGCGAAGAGCTGACAACTGATAAATTAAATGCAAATCTGGATGATGCGGCACAATCCGCTTTGGCACGTATTGCTAATAATACTTTGCCGGAAGGCGATAGTGCGCAGCTGCTCGGCGATTGCCTGCGGCAGCTCAAACGCAATTATCTGGAAAAGGAATACGCAAAACATTCCCACCTGGCGCAGGAATATGAGCGCATGGCGGATGAACGTTTTGTGAATGAATTAATGGAGAGTCAAAGGATAAAGAATGAAATCAAAAAGCTCTATGGAAACTAAAAAGAACAAGGAAGGAGGGGACACCGTGGCTGCTAACGATCATAAATTTTCACAAGAACAGCTTGATGAGCTGATTCAAAAAGGAAAATCTCAAAATGGTGTTCTCACCTATCAGGACGTGATGAGCCTTATCAACACATTGGATACTGTTGCGCCGGAAGACGTGGAGCATCTGTATGAGGTGATTACACGTAAGGGACTGGAGATAGTTGATGACAGCTCTTCCGATGACGATGTTTTGCCCATGGTCGATGGCGATGATGGGGAATCAGATGAAATCAATGAGGCTGAGCTGGCAAACTTATCTGTACCTGAGGGCATTAGTATTGATGACCCGGTACGTATGTACCTGAAGGAGATTGGTCGTGTACCGCTTCTGGTAGGCGAGGACGAAATCAAGCTGGCTAAGCGTATGGATAAAGGCCGCCAGGCAGAAAGACTGCTGCGCGGCAAAATGATTACGCTTGATGCTCCGGTATTCAGCGGTACGGAAAACACCAGCGAGCTGGTAGAAAAAATTAAACAATACATGGAAGAGGAATGGCATATGACTAAAATGCGTTCTGTATTCCAGGTAGTAAAGATGATTAGTGAGCGCAAGGCAGAGGGCAATCCTTATAAAATTGAGGACTATGAGGACTTGATTTTTGAATTTACGAAGGATGAACGCCTGCACCTGCAACGTCTGATGGCAGAGCAAAAATGCCTGATTCCTGAATGTGAACGTTTGGTAGTGGCGCGTCCGACAAGCGATAAGGACGTACATAACCTGTACCAGATGAAGGCCTTGTTTGAAGAAATTAAATCCCGCCTGTCGGATGGCCGCGAAAAGGACGCTGCTATTGTTGAAGAATATTGCTCTTTAGAAGAAGATTATGACAAGCTTTTAAAAGCTGTGCGTCGCCAGGGCGATGACGCTAAAAAATGTCTGTCGGAAGCTAACCTGCGTCTTGTAGTAAGCATTGCTAAGCGTTATGTTGGTCGCGGTATGCTGTTTTTGGATTTGATCCAGGAAGGCAACTTGGGCCTGATTAAGGCTGTAGAAAAATTTGACTACAATAAAGGCTTTAAGTTCAGTACTTATGCAACATGGTGGATTCGCCAGGCTATTACCCGTGCGATTGCCGATCAGGCACGCACTATCCGTATTCCTGTGCATATGGTTGAAACCATCAATAAATTGATCCGCGTTTCCCGCCAGCTGCTGCAGGAATTGGGGCGTGAGCCTTTGCCGGAAGAAATTGCTAAAGAAATGGATACTTCGGTAGACAGAGTGCGTGAGATTATGAAAATTGCACAAGAGCCTGTATCTTTGGAAACACCTATCGGTGAAGAAGAAGATTCGCATCTGGGCGATTTTATTGAGGATCACGATGCACCTGCGCCTGCGGATGCCGCTTCCTTTACGCTCTTACGTGAGCAGTTAGAAGAAGTTTTAGAAACGCTCACCGTGCGTGAAAAACGAGTGCTGGAGCTGCGCTTTGGCTTGGAAGACGGCCGCAGCCGCACTTTGGAAGAAGTTGGCCAGCACTTTGGCGTTACGCGTGAACGTATCCGCCAGATTGAAGCGAAGGCACTGCGCAAGCTGCGCCATCCCAGCCGTAGCAAACGCTTGAAAGACTTCCTTGAATAATAGTTGACAAAATTTCATTTCTATTATAAAATAATACTGTTTGGTAGCTTGCATGGGCCTATAGCTCAGTGGTAGAGCCGCCGGCTCATAACCGGCTGGTCGTAGGTTCGAACCCTACTGGGCCCACCATTACCTTACTTAGGCATTTTAATGTAGCTTGATATGACAGTGACGCTGTAACCGGTGTCACTGTTTTTATTTGCGCGCTGCGAGAATAATTGCTGCTTGACGCATAGTTTGTGCAGGTTGTTTTGCACTTTAATGGTTAACTTGGCAATAAATGTGGTTGACTATCACGCGCTGGTGTTTTATAATAAAGAACATGAAGATTAGATGAAGTTTAGAAAATATTAGATGCACGATGCAGCAGATAATGCTTTCTAAGTTTCATCATAAGGAGAATGACAAATGTTAGAGCTGGCCCGTAAATTAGCAGATAGTGATGCCAAATTTTTTGGCGGCTGGGTGCTTGCCGGTGCGCAGGCACATATTCATGGCGCAGCGTGCGAGCTGACAAACAACGTACTGCTGGCGAAAGAGTGCAAATCCATCATTCAGGTGCTGGGCACAGCGGCTGATGGCAGCGCGTGCAAAGAGCTGCGCGTGTTCCTTGTGCTACCGAAAAATGCGCTGGGCACAAAACCTGCGCAGGAAGCAGCTCCTACCGGCGAGGTGGTGGCACGCCATGTGTTTACAACGCAGGAGATTGCGGAGTACGTAGCTTTTACGGGGGATGAGAACATTATCCATAAAGGTGCGCATCCGGTTGTTCCCGGCCTGTGCATGGCGGCGTGGCTGCAAAAAGCTTTAGGCTTGGCAGAGCTTGACTGGCGTATCAGCTTCCTGGCTCCTGTTTATGCAGGCGATGAGCTGTGCGTGTATAAAGATGAGAGCGCGCTCAATGCTTATGTGGGTGCTCGCAACGTATTTGTCATTAAATAATTTGAAAGCTGGTGCAAAAAATGACTACAAATCATCAAAATGTAAATAAAACTGCGGAAATGACCAAGATGGCGCTGATGGTGGCGATGAACTGCGTATCTGCGTATATTATTATTCCGCTGCCATTTTCTCTTTCACCGATTGCGCTGCAAACGCTGATTGTTAAC